>JAXDQF010000242.1:0-3857 GCA_034668025.1 Gammaproteobacteria bacterium
CCGAGCGGCGGACAAACATTCAAGAGCAGTGGCAGTACGGGGTTCGGCGATATCGGCTATGGCTATCCGACCCGGCACGGGCTGTTCGGCGCGGCCTCGACCCATGCCCTGCATGCGCGCTGGCATATGGATACCTATGGCACGACCTCGCGGCACCTGGGCGCGGTCGCTGTTGAGTTGCGCCGGTATGCCTCTGTGCGGCCGGATGCGGTAGGGTTTGGGCAGCCGATCACCATCGAGGATCATCAGGCATCGCCGATGATCGTCGATCCGTTGCGACGTCTCGATTGTTGCCGCGATACTGACGGCGGCGTCGCCGTTCTGGTGACGACAGCGGAGCGGGCCCGGCAACTGACCGACCGACCGGTCTATGTCATGGGAGCGGGCATGGGACATAACATCCGCAATTGGTACAACGGGACTGTGTACGCCCATCATGACGATATCGAGCCAGCCGCGGCGCGGGCCTTCGCGCAGGCGGGTATCGGGCTCGACGATGTCGACATCGCCTCGTTCTATGATCCGTTCACCATCTCCGTTCTCATGCAACTGGAGGCCTACGGCTTCTGCAAGCCGGGAGAAGGCGGGCCATTCGTCGCCGCTGGTGGCATCGCCCCGGACGGGCGGATTCCCACCAATACGGGCGGTGGTCAGCTTTCGGGCTTTTATTGCACGGGATTTACTGCGATCGCCGAGGCCGTGCGTCAGTTACGAGGCGATGCCGGCGCAACCCAGGTGAGAGACGCGCGCGTTGGCCTCGTCAGCGGCCATGGGACGAATGGTGGAATTCAAAATACCTGGGCCCATGCCACGCTGCTGCTGGGCAACCAGCCATGAGCGAGATCGGAGAGATCATCAAGGGCGACGTGGACCAGCCATTCTGGGATGGTTGTGCGCGCGGCCAATTTCTGGTGCATCGCTGCGAGATCTGCGGCCTCTCTTATTGGCCGGCCAGTTGTTGCACCCGGCACGGTGCCCGGGCCATGCGCTGGGTTGCGGCCAGCGGCCAGGGTGAAGTGCATACCTACACCATTTTTTATCATGCATATCGACCTTCCTTGAAGGACCGCGTCCCTTATGCGGTGGCGGTGGTCAAACTGCGGGAAGGTCCCTTTTATCATTCGCGCATCGTCGAATGTCCCATCGACCAGGTGAAGAGCGGCATGCGCGTCCAGGTAGTGTTCGAAACCGGGGAGGACGGCGGAATTCTGCCGGTCTTCGGGCCCACGTCTTAGCAGGGGGAGCGAAAATGCCCACGATGAAGCTGCGTGACATACCGTCGGCAGGAATGCGCTGGAAAAATCTGCCCGGCGATTTCTACCGCACCACACAGTTAGGTGACATGGAGGTCGGCTTCACGTCGCTGCCTTTCACCGTCGACTGCACCCAGACCTATAAGGAAGGCGGTCTGGCCGGCGGCGTATGCGGTTGCCCGCATTACGGCTATGTGATCAAAGGGAAGATCCGCTGCGTCTATCCCGGCACAGGCATGCCAGACGATGTGGCGGGGGAGGGCGAGGTTTATTACTTCCCGTCCGGTCATGTGTTGATTTATGAGGAGCCGACCGACGCCGTCGAATTCAATCCTGCGGCGGCGCTGCAGGATCTGATGAACGGAATGGATCGGGCGATGGAACGGCGGACAGCCGCCGCCGAAGACCAGGAGGCCAACAAGACTTGAGATCGCCGGTCGCGCCGCGGCCGGTCGCGGCGCGACTCACTCGAGGAATCATCATGTCGGGTGACCAGCGTCAAACCGTTGTTGTAACCGGCGCCTGCGGTGGAATGGGACGGGCCTGTGTCGCCAGCTTCGCGCCCCGTGCTCGAATCATCGCGGTGGATATCGATCCCGCGCGGGTCAACGCCCTGGCCGAGGAATGGAATGCCAAAGGCCATGATGTCGTTCCCGCCTCTTTCGACCTTGTCGCGGTCGGTGTCGCCGAGGAACTGGCGCAGTTGACGCTCGGCTCGGGCACTCCCGCCGCCTTCGTGCATACGGCGGGTCTGTCGCCGACCATGGGCGACCCGGAACGGGTCATGGCGGTCAATCTCATCGCTACCCAACGCCTGGTCGACGCCTTTGCCGAGATCGCCGTACCCGGCTTCACCGCGGTGATCATCGCCTCGATCGCCGCACACAGCGTGCGACCGGAAGGGGCGCTCGCCGATTTGTTGATGAAGCCTTTGGCCCCCGATTTCTGGAGGAAGATCGCGCCCTTCTGTCCGAACAGTGAGGCCAGCTACGCCTTTTCGAAATGGGGCGCGATGATGTTGTGCGAACGCGAGGCGGCGAAATGGGGCCGCAAGGGGGCGCGCATCAACTCCGTTTCGCCCGGCGTGATCGACACGCCGATGGGGCGCCAGGAAGCCGCTCACCAGGGAGCGGTGATGGAGATGATGATCAACATCTGTCCCGCCGGTCGATGGGGACGGCCGGAAGACATCGCTGGCGCTGTCGAGTATCTATGCTCGGACGCGGCGTCCTTCGTCACCGGCGTTGATCTGCGGGTCGATGGCGGAACGATTCCGGCCCTGCGTTATTCCACGTAGCCTGCGACCCATGATGGGCCAGCGCCTTCGATCGGCCGCGCACCATGGCGCCGATACGGAATCCGCTGGCGTTGTTACTCATGCGTCGTCGTATAGCGTCCGTCGATATAGACCAGCGGTGTAACGGTGCCGTGCAAGCGGATGCTTTTGACACGCCCGATAAAAATGCCGTGTGATCCGTAGGCATGCAGTTCCGCCCGGGCGCAGATCAGGTTCGCGGGGGCGTCGGCCAGGAAGGGCGTGCCCGTTTCCGGATCGGTCTGCCAGTTGCCGACGGCGAAGCGCTCTTCTCTTCTAGCCTTGTTGCTGCAGGCCACCGAGATCTCGTGGTGACGGTGCCCCAGGATGGTGATGCAGAAATAATCCTGCTTTTCCAGTACGGGATAGATCGACGCGCCGCGGTTGACGCAGACCAACATGGAGGGCGGGTCCATCGATACCGAGGTAGACGCGGTGGCGGCCATGGCGTAACGATTGGCGCCGTCACTCGCCGTCACGATCACCACCGATGCCGCCAGCCGGCGCATGGCCTGGCGCATATTGTTGGCCAACACGTCATCGGCGGTTTTTTCGCTCACTTGCATAGTCCCGTCCTGTATCGCTATATCGCGCCCTCACTCCCGACGTGTCCAATATTCTGTGCACCGGGATCAGGTGCACGCAGCAATCAATGATCTGCGTTTTGAGACGCAGAAGATCCATACGAATTCGATCTTGATCAGGGAGTCGATGATATTGGACGCCCGCCGAACTTGCCTGCAGCTTAAGCCCGATCAGTTCCCACGCCGGCCGCGTTGTGTCACCGACGAGTTGTGAGGCGGCGGGAATCGTCATTCGACGCGAGGCGTGTTAGGGGGAAACGGGAAAATGGGCAAATGGCTTGGGGCGACGCCGGAACACATGACCTTCGAGGTCCGCGACCGGATCGCCTATATCACCTTCAACCGTCCTGAAAAGCGCAACGCGCTCAGCATGGAGGCGCTGCGGGAATTTCACGGTGCCGTTAAGGAGGCCGACGATCTGAAGGCGGCCCGCGTCATTGTCATTGGCGGAAACGGCAAGGATTTCTGTGCGGGCGCCGATATCTCGGGTGCCCCCAAGCCCGATCAGTTGGAATATGACCCCAGGGAATATCGCGCCGCTGGCGAGAATTTCGACGACGATGCCTGGGGCGTGGAACGACGTTCGGAGATACGCCTGGCGCTGCATCAGGCGCACAAGCCGATCATCGCCAAGGTGCAGGGCAATTGCCTGGCGGTGGGTACCGACATCGCGCTTCTGTGCGATTTCATCATTGTTGCCAATGA
>JAXDQF010000243.1:0-7797 GCA_034668025.1 Gammaproteobacteria bacterium
CAGAAAATAATTCAATAAATTCAACGTTCGCAGACGTTCGCGAACGTCCGCAAAAGGCCAGTTATGTTTCTCTCACGGCGAAAACAGGGGTTCGAGTCCCCTAGGGAGCGCCACTCAATAAAATCAATGGCTTATAGGACATTTAGTGATGATAGTGATGGTCTTTAGTGATGGTTCAGACCTCTGAATCAGCGGTCGGATAACCATTTTGGCGAACTCTGCCGGCTAATCGCCCCTGGACGTGCGACATTTGGGGCGCGCCATTAGGCAACTAAATCCCGCTTTCGATGCCGGGCGATTCTGTTTTGATGAGTCAGCATGACCTTGCGTATTGACCTTCTGCAAGTCCAACTCGCCGGCAAGCCAACGGCAAAGCCGGTCAAAAGTCCTGCGGCGATCCGTACAGTCACCCGTCTGAAACACGGTGCCTTGTTTGTTGCGAGGCGCGAACTCGCACGCCGCTTGAAGGAAGGCCGATGAAGCCGCTTCCGCCCTATGGCGTATGACGTGCTTGTGCCACGAAGCCTGCTTGCGATTCGGCAATGTCTATTGGGCGGGGCTCGACGACGACCGCATTCCGCTACGCGAGCGGTTTGCGGCCGCGTCTGCGCTACTGTTCGGTGAGACAACATGCCATTGAAAATCACCGTCATCCGGGCGGGATCGACGGCCGTCCGGTCAGAATGATCTGAGCAGAGACACGCATTCCGTCCAACAATCCACTCAGAGCTGTCGTAGAGCCCAACGTTCCTGCTCAAAAAATAATGGCGGCAGATACGCGGGCGAAAATGCAACCCCGAGGCCATAACGGTCTGGTCGGAGGTTCGAGTCCTTCCAGGCCCACCACAATTGCGCTACCGGAGATTTCCTACGGCCATTCGAATAGCCCGCATTTGGCGGGCTTCTTTAACGCGTCCCGGTCTCCAAAAGAGACGACGGGAGTCCGTGAGTCTGTTTTGGCGCTTCCGTCTCTGGGCTCGAATTCGCGTTTCCTAGGAAACAGAGACGGCCGCCGAGCAGAGACTGGTTCGAAGTGGAGCTACCGCGCGTCAAGCCCGAGGGATGCGGTGCTGGCGCGACCATTCCGCCGGCAGTTCGCAGAGTCTGGTGACGCCCATCCCGTGCGGGTGTCGTCCCTCGATGGCCGCCTTGACGAGATCGGGCGCGAGGAAGGCAAGCGAGATCGTCATGTTGACTTTGCGCGCGCTGCAGCCCTCTCGTGCCGCAATGACCTCCACAGTGGCATCCGGAACAGCAGTGAACTCGTCAAGCCAGCGCCGTCCCGCGCAATCGACGCGACGAGAAGTGCGCGTTTCTCGGAACGGATCGGGCGAATGTGGTCAGCCACCGCGGACGCGGGCACCAGGATCTCACGCCGCCGAGTCGATGGTATTTTCTGCCAAGGGATCTCGATCTGCCTTTTGGGGCGTTTTCGCTTCGCGTCGACATTGCCCGTCAGCTCGATCATGAGTCGGTCCGATTTGACGTCAACGCGGACGCGAGTCCATTCGGCCGGCATATCGCTCAGCCGGACGACTCCCATTCGGTGTGGAAGCCGCCCATCGATGGCAGACTTCACGAGATTGGGCGTAAGGAAGGCGAGCGAGATCATCATATTGACCCTCCGCACACTGCATCCTTCGCGATCTGCGATGCTTTCAGTGCTACAGCCGGATCGCTCATGAGCTCATGAAGCCATCGGCGCCCCCGCGCAATCGATGCGACCAGGAGTGCGCGGTTTTCGGAACGGATAGGACGTAGTTTTGATGTGCTTCGGAATCAGGCACCGGAATCTCACGGCGTCGGGTTGATGATGTCTTGCGCCACGGCACTTCAATCACGTATTCATTCCCATTGAAGATGAGGCTGGTCGCCTGCTGCCGACAAGCACACGTCTCGATCGTGAAAGGCTGCAGGAAGACATCAGAATGAGCACAGGATCAGCTTTTCGGATCGGAGAGGCTACCATTGAGGACATTCACGCGGCGTATCGGTCAGGGTTGATGACGGCTCGCGGTGTCGTTGAAAAACATCTCGCGCGGATCGCGGCATACGACCGCAGGGGGCCTGCGCTCTGGAGTCTCATTTCGATCAACACCAACGCGCTGCTGGAAGCGGACGAGCTGGACGCCAAATTCCGAGACACCGGCAGGCTGGTCGGGCCGTTGCATGGGATACCGGTGCTGGTGAAAGACAACATCGACGTCGCCGGAATGGAGACGACGGGCGGCACCGCCACCTTGAAAGGCTGGAAGCCGCTCAGTGATGCAACCATCATTCGTAAGCTCACGGACGCTGGCGCGATCATCCTTGCCAAGACGACGATGTCGGAGCTCGCGCGCGGTGGCATCGACAGCATCAATTCGGTGCTTCCCGGTTTCGCGCGCAATCCCTACAACACCGCGCATGCGACCGGCGGATCGTCAGGCGGCACGGGCTCCGCGCTGGCGGCGAACTTCGGAGTGATTGGCCTCGGCTCCGACACCTGGGGCTCGATCCGGAATCCGTCCAACAACAACGCCATCG
The DNA here is from genome assembly GCA_034668025.1 of Gammaproteobacteria bacterium. Lineage (GTDB taxonomy): Bacteria > Pseudomonadota > Gammaproteobacteria > Steroidobacterales > Steroidobacteraceae > 13-2-20CM-66-19. The sequence continues at coordinate 2,527 of JAXDQF010000243.1, forward strand.
TCGGGCTGCGCCCGAGCTGGGCGATCGTGTCGCGCGCTGGCATGATTGGACTTTATAGCGCACGGGACGTGGCCGGGCCGATGGCGCGCACGGTCGCGGACCTTGCCGCCATGCTCGATGTCATCGTGGGCGTTGACCCGGCCGATCCCGCAACGCATGGCACCGAGGACAAGGTCCCACCGAGCTTCAAAGCCTTCCTGAAAACGGGCGGGCTGAAAGGCAAGCGCATCGGCGTGCTGCGGCAGGCATTCCCGGACAAGACCTCCGATCCGGAGGTCTTGGGGTTGATTGCTCGTGCGGTTCGAGACCTCGCGGCTGCCGGAGCCACCATCGTTGATCCGTTGACGATCCCGGAGTTCGATCAGCACCCGCCCAAGCCGCATCCAAAGAGCGAGACGCGCCGGGCCATGGAGGCTTACCTCGCCAAGACCGGGCCTGGCTTTCCCAAGACGCTCGCCGATATTCTCGCGTCAGGGAAATTCCATCCGCTGCACGAGTCCATGTTCCAGACGACGGCGGTTGCGCCCAAGCCCGAGGACGATCCGGTCGTCGCACAACTCGAACATGACGAAGTCCTGATGCGTGAAGCCTATCTGCGGGCTATGGCCGCGGCGCAGGTTGACTGTCTTATGACCCCGGGCGCCGGCCACCCGCCAAAGCTCAACGGCGACCGTAACACGACGCCGGCCGGCAGCTGCACTTGGATCGCCTCGGGCCTGCATTGGCCTGCACTCATTGTGCCAATGGGCTTCACCTACGAGGATCTTCCCTCGGGTCTTCAATTCATCGGCAGACCGTTCAGCGACGCCCTGCTCATTGAAATGGGCTACGCCTATGAACAGGCGACAAAGCACAGGCGTCCGCCGAGCACAGTTCCGCCGCTATCATAATTTGCGGGGCATGCAATTTCGGAGGGATCGAAGGCTATCGCGGATGGTGAGGGAGTTTTCGTTGGGGGGACCAAGAGGTAGCAACTTTCTTGTGAGCGAAGTCTGATGCGGCGTGTTTTCCGTTGTAGGTATGCCAAATGCTGAACGCGATAATCCTGCGCGTAGGCGGCGCGCTCCCCGTCCTGCTCCTGGTGATCTGCGCAATCTTCGGGATGATCCATCTTGCACCGGGCGATGCTGCGTTGCTTCTGGCGCCCGATGATGCCGACCCGGCCGTGGTCGCGCGGCTGCGGGAGCTCTGGGGTCTGGACCAGCCTCTGGTCGTGCAGCTCTGGCGCTTTGTCGTGAACGTCGTGCAGCTCAATTTCGGCACTTCACTGCGCTACCAGCAGCCGGTGATGTTGCTGATTGCAGAGCGTCTGCCCGCTACGCTCGAGCTTGCGCTCGTGACCATGATCATCGCGGTCTCGATCGGTGTCCCGCTGGGCTTGCTCGCGGCCCTTCACAAAGGACGCTTCGTGGACGGGATCGTGTCCTTTGGGTCCATCCTCGGCGTCAGCGCGCCGTCCTTCTGGACCGGCATTCTCCTGGTGCTGCTGTTCTCCGCGCACTTGCATCTGTTTCCATCGGGCGGACGGATGCCGTTCGAGGCTCAGCTCGCGCCGGGAAGCGGATTCCTGATCTATGACACCATCGCCCAGGGAAATTTCTCGGCCCTGAAGGTCGTCCTGCTGCATCTGTTCCTGCCTGCGGTGACACTCGCCCTTGGGATGGTCGGCATCATCGCGCGCATCACCCGCTCCGCCGTCATCGATGTCGGGCAAGAGGATTTCATTCTCACGGCCGTCGGCAAGGGGTGCGGCCGTGCCGCAATCGTCCTGCGTCATATCATGCCGAACGCGGCGATCCCAGTCAGTACCATCATCGGACTTGAGCTCGGCGTGCTGTTCAGTGGGACGATCATCGTCGAAGTGATCTATTCGTGGCCTGGCATCGGCAGCCTGCTCTGGCAGGCGGTCACGGTGCGCGATACCCCGCTGAGTACCGGTATCGTGATCGTTTACACGATGATGTTCATCGTCCTGAACGTACTCATCGATCTGTTCTATTTCGCGGTCGATCCCCGCATTCGTGCTGCCGGGATGATCGCGAGATGAGGCGCCGCGGCTTCCTCAACGCGAAGTTCATCATCGGAGCGTTCTGCCTCGGCGTCATCCTCGGGCTCGCTCTCTTTGGCCAGTTCCTGACGCCTCATGATCCCAACGAACAGGACTTGTTGAACTCCCTATCGCCGCCGTTCGATTGGGAGCAAGGCTTCATCTTCGGTACGGACCAGCTCGGTCGCGACGTGCTCGCCCGCATGGTCTCGGGCGCGCGCGTATCGCTTGCGATCGCCGTGTCCGTCGTCACAATCTCGGGTGTCACCGGCGTGCTGCTTGGCGCGCTGTCGGGCTATTGGGGCGGATGGCGCGATGTCCTCATTCAAAAGATCCTGGAAACCTTCTGGGCATTTCCGCCGATTTTGCTCGCCATCGCGATCGTATCGATGTTCGGTCAGACCCTGCCAAACCTTATCCTCGCCCTGACGGCGCAACGCTGGATTCCTTATGCGCGCGTGTGCAGGGCGCAGGCTCTCGCCTTGCGGGAGCGCGATTTCGTCTCGTCGTCCAAGGTCATGGGTGGAGGCACAGGGTGGATCATCCGCAAGCACATCGTTCCCAACCTGCTTGCGACGGCGGTAGTGATCGCAACCTTCAGCATGGCCACGGCCATCATCGCGGAGGCCAGTCTGAGCTTTCTCGGTCTCGGCGTTCCCATCTCAACGCCAACCTGGGGCGGCATGTTGGCCGACGGGCGCTCCTACGTGACGCGGGCTTGGTGGCTCGCGGTCTTTCCGGGCCTTGGCATCTTCATCACGGTCCTCGGCCTCAACTACCTGGGCGATTGGCTTCGCGACCAATTCGATCCAAAAGACGAGCTGAATCTGGTGTGAAGCGATGAGCGCCGCGGACCCTATTCTGAAAGCGGAAAAATTGAGCCTCTTTATTCGCCAGGAGGCACAATTGTTGAAAATCGTCGACAATGTCGACTTTTCGATCGGCCGGGGCGAATTCTTCGGCCTCGTTGGCGAAAGCGGCTCCGGGAAGACCATGATCGCACGGGCGATCATGCGGATGATGCCTCCGGCTAGGCTGAAGATTACAGGCTCTCTCTCGCTTGCGGGCATCGATATCGTCTCGGCGAGCAAGGGCGAGATGCGCCGTCTCCGCGGCAAAACCGTCAGCATGATCTTCCAGGAACCGATGACCTCGCTCAATCCGATCATGACGGTGGAGCAGCAGATCCAGGAAGCATTGCGGGTGCACCAGACCCTCAACGCAGCAGCGCGCAAGGAGCGTGTTCACAAGCTGCTGTCCGATGTCATGTTTGCCGACCCGAGCAAGGTCTCGGGACTTTATCCGCATGAGCTGAGCGGCGGCATGCGGCAGCGCGTGATGATCGCCATCGCGCTCGCCAACGATCCCCTGCTGCTGATCGCCGATGAACCGACGACGGCGCTTGACGTCACGATCCAGCAAGAGGTGATGGAAATCCTGGGCCGCTTGCAACGCAGTCACAGCCTAGCCGTGTTGTTCATCTCCCATGATCTGGCGCTCGTGAACCGTTACGCGGATCACATCGGCGTCCTCTATGGAGGCGTGCTCATGGAGCATGGTCCATGCGCGAGCGTGATCGCTCGGCCGGCGCATCCCTATACATCGGGATTGTTGTCCTGCATGCCACGTGCGCGGATCGCGGGCGCCCGTCAGCGCGGCATCGACGGGGTCGTACCCCGCGTCGACGATTGGTTCGATGGCTGCCGATTTGCGCCGCGCTGCGACCGCAAGACGCCAGAGTGCACGGTCGCGAATGTCGTCTCGGTATTGCGCGACGAGCGGAGCGTTAAATGTCTTCATCCCCTACCATGACCGAGAGACCGCCAGGCGCCGCCGCCGGTGCGCTCGCCCTTGAGGCGGCTGGCCTGTCGAAGACGTTTGTCAGCCGCACTGGATTGTGGAGCGAGCCGAAATCGACACGCGCACTCATTGAGGTCCAGATTGATCTTCGGAAGTCCGAGATCCTTGCTATCGTGGGCGAATCCGGCTCCGGCAAGAGCACGCTCGGCCGCGTGATCGCAGGACTCGAGAAGCCCGACGCAGGCTGGCTCCGGGCCGGCACAACGACCTTGTTGGACGTGTCGCGCGGAGAGTTCGTGCCGCCCGCGAAGCGTGGCATCGGTATGATCTTTCAGGACCCGACCTCGTCGCTCAACGGTCGGATGAGCGTCGGCGACGTCGTTGGAGAGGGGTTGTTGCTTCGAGGCCAGAGTCGAAGGCACGCGCGTGAGCAAATCGCGGATATGCTCGAGCTGGTCGGCCTTCGCGCCCGGGATATGGAGCGTTATCCGCATGAATTCAGCGGCGGCCAACGGCAACGGATCGGGATTGCACGTGCCCTTGCGATCCAGCCGTCCGTCCTGATTGCGGACGAGGCAGTCTCCTCACTCGACGTCTCTGTGCAGATGCAAGTGCTCAATCTCATCCTGGATATCCGCGATGAGCTCGGCCTCGCGGTTATTTTCATCACCCACAACATCGGTGTTGTGGAGTATCTTTGCGACCATGTCGTCGTCATGTCGCAGGGCGAGGTGGTGGAGCGCGGCCCGACCGCGCGGGTGCTGAACGAGTCGAGCAATGCCTATACGAGGCGCCTGCTCGCGGCCGTCCCGCGGTTATGACGCGAGGTATTGCATGCAGCTTGCTTGCCTGCTTATGAATCAAGAATGGAGGATATGAAAATGGGTCGGGTTCGGAAGATTCTAGCAATAACATTAGCCAGCGTATTTGCGTGTGTAACCGCATCCGCCCAAGGGACCGGCGTGTTTCGGATTACTACGACCGAGCGGTTGATCACGCTCAATCCGTACGGGGATAGCAATGCTCAGATGTACTCCATCTGGTGCCAGACATACGGATGTCTTAGTGTCTACGACTGGGGGCAGAAGAAGTACGTCGGTGTCCTGGCGGAGAAGTGGGAGGCGATCAACCCGCTCACGTGGCGCTTCTATCTGCGCAAGGATCTCAAGCGTCAAGATGGCGGTCCCGGACCGACAGCGAAGGATGTCATCCATTCTTACAAGAGAATCTTGAACGATCCGGATAGCACGCAGAAATCAGTCGTCTCCAACGTTGTCGATGTAAGAGCGGTAGACGATACAACGGTCGACTTCATCACGAGCGAGCCAAACGCGCTTCTGCTGACGTTCCTGTTTGACAGGTTCGCTGTCACGAGCGCTGACCTTTACGAGAAATACGGGAAGGATGCGGACAAGCAGGCGCCG
>JAXDQF010000244.1:0-17910 GCA_034668025.1 Gammaproteobacteria bacterium
GACAGCGGGCTGAAGAAGATCCGCCACCAGTTGCATTCCTTCCTGCACCAGGCCCTGTTCGACTTTCAGCGGATTCAATACAACACGGTCGTCTCGGCGACCATGAAGATGCTCAATGCTCTGGACAATGCTGCCGAAAATCCCGCTGCTGTACCGTTGCTTCGCGAAGGTGTGAGCATTTTGCTGCGTACCCTGTATCCGATGACGCCCCACGTGGCGCATGTGCTGTGGGTCGAATTGGGATATGCAAAGGAGCTGGGCGATCTGCTCGATGCGCCGATGCCGCAGCCGGCAGCGGATGCTCTGCAGCAGGATGAGCTCGAGCTGGTCGTGCAGGTGAATGGCAAGCTGCGTGGGCGTGTGATTGTCGCGGCTCAGGCGGATGAGACGGCCATCAAGGAAGCCGCGCTCGCGGACGAGCACGTGCGCAAATTTGTCGACAAGCCGGTGCGGAAAGTCATTTACGTGAAGGGCAAACTCGTCAACATCGTCGTGTAGTATGAAAAGTTGTGTGCTGGCTGGCGTGCTTGGGGTGTTGCTCGCGGGCTGTGGCTTTCACCTCGAGGGCCGCACGCCGCTGCCTGAGACCATGAAAACGGCTTATCTGCAGGCCACGGACCTGCAGACCGATTTCGCCCAGAGCCTGCGCAAGGCACTGCTGACAGCGGGCGCCCGGCCGCCGGGCGACAAGCGAACTGCATCAGCCATTGTGTACATCATCAAGGACGATGTTGTACGCCGGACGCTGTCGGTATCCGCCCAGAACAAGCCGAACGAGTATGAAGTCACCTATAACGTGCGCTTCTCGGTGAGCTCCGGCGACAAGGAGTTGCTGGCTCCGCAGGATATTTCGGCCACCCGCAGCTACAGTTTCGATGAGACCCGGTTGCTGGCGAAAGAGCACGAGGAAGCCATCCTGCGGCAGGCCATGGCACACGACCTGGCTGACCGCGTCATCCGCCAGTTGTCGAGTCTTTGAACCCATCCATCCGCGCTCACGCCGTGCTGCGTTTGAACCGCATTGATCGAGTTGAGCTGGCGATGTTGCTCAGTCGCTACGGGTTGGCATTGACGCTCGTTGCTCCGGAGGAAGTGATCCCGGGGTCGTATTGGGGCGACAGTGAAGCGGGGCTCGAGGGTGACCGACTGTACGCACGACTCGACACTCCGTTGCATTCGGTTCTGCACGAGACGAGTCACTATATCTGCATGACTCCGGAGCGCCGCTCGGGACTCGATCGTGATGCCGGGGGTAACGATGCGGAAGAATGCGCGGTCTGCTACCTGCAGGTTCTGCTTGCCGCACAGTTACCTGGAGTCGGCAGCGAACGGCTGTCAGCCGACATGGACGACTGGGGTTACAGTTTCCGGCTGGGCAACACGCGCGCCTGGTTCAGTTCGGACGCTGAAGATGCGCGCGACTGGCTGATCGAGCACGGGGTGATTGATTCCAACAGCCGCCTCACGGGACGGCTGCGGTAATTCACTCCGCGAAGCGATCAGTCGCACTAATGAGTTCGTGAATGTTGCCGGGTTCGAAGGCTGAATGGCCTGCATCCGGCACGATCCGCAGATCTGCCTCGGGCCACGCGGTATGCAGCTCCCATGCGCTCTTCATCGGGCAGACCACGTCGTAGCGGCCCTGCACGATGACTGAAGGAATTTTGCGGATCTTGCCGACCTCTTCAATCAGTTGATTGGCGGTTCGCAGGAAGCCCTTGTTGATGAAGTAGTGGCACTCGATCCGGGCGAACGCCGCCGCGTACTCGTCCTCCTCGAACTTCGCGACGTAATCCGGATTCAGGCGCAAAAAGCTCAAGGCCCCTTCCCAGACAGACCACGTTTTAGCAGCCTTGCGCACGACCTGGGGGTCGGTGCTGGTCAGGAGTTTGTAGTACGCGCGGACCATGTCCGAGCGCTCCGCCGCGGGAATGGTGGCAACGTACTGTTGCCACAGGTCGGGGTACAGCGCGCCGGCGCCGTCCGGATCCTGATAGAACCAGTCGAGCTCCCATTGGCGCAGCAGGAAAATTCCGCGCAGGACCAGTTCGGTAACCCGATCCGGGTGTGTTTCCGCGTAGGCCAGCGCGAGCGTCGAGCCCCACGAGCCACCGAATACCAACCAGCGCTTGATCCCGAGATGCTCGCGCAGCCGCTCCATGTCTTCGACGAGATGCCAGGTTGTGTTGTCCACCAGGCTGGCATGAGGCTTGCTCTTTCCGCAGCCGCGTTGATCAAACATCACGATTCGATAGACGCGGGGATCGAAGAACGTTCGCATCTTCGCGTCAGTGCCGCCGCCGGGGCCGCCGTGGAGGAAAACCGCGGGTTTGCCGTCCGGGTTGCCGCTCTCCTCAAAGTAGAGCTCGTGTACGTCCGAAACGCGCAGAAATCCCGTGCGAAACGGCTCGATAGGGGGATACAGCCCCCGGCGCTCTGTCTGGGTCATTTAGTATTTATAAACTTCAATTTTCTCGGCACTCAACTCGTAGGCGGTTGAACCGAGGCGGGTGGATTTCGTCTGCAAGTGCAGCTTGCCGGTAATCCAATAGGCATCGTAGATCGACTCGATGCCGGGGCGTTTACCGGTGTGCACATAGACAATCTGGTTCGGCGGCGGCGGCGGGACGTGAATGCACGACCCAAAATAGGGCACGAGGAGAAATTCGCTCACATCGCCGCTTTTGACGGCTTCGAGTGGAACAATGAAGCCAGGCAGGCGCACAGTGGCACCTTCGAGCGACTTGTTGACATTGAAATCCTGTGCCTGCACCGCGGGAGGTCCTCCTTCGCCACGGTAGTCGTGTACGGGAGCCGGTGCTACGGCCGTGAAACGCGAGCGCTCGCCTTCCGGCAGCAGCTCCTTCCAGTCGAGGTCCAGGACGCGGCCCGATTTGGGCGGCCCGGCCTTGTGCCCCGGCTCTAGGGACGAAGACGCCAAAGAAGACGAAATATGTGCCACCGCGGTACCCACGGCCGTCGTGGCCGCGGGCTTCGCGGCCATTGCGACTAATGCCGTGACTGACAGCAGCACGGCGAACATTGCTGGACGCATTCCCATCGTGAGGCCGATCCTATCGCGGCCTTGCCCCGGACGAAAACCGCCTCATGATGGATAATTCGTGCTTGCAGACATAACGCCCCGAAGTAACGCATCTTGAAGCTGACCGCTGACGCACTTTCCGGACACCTCGAGCAGCAGTTGTTGCGTGTGTACCTCATTTCGGGGGATGACCCGCTGCTCGCCGGGGAAGCGGCGGACGCGGTGCGTGCCAGCGCACGTGCGAAGGGATTCACTGAGCGCGACGTTCATTTCATGGAGCGGGGCTCCGACTGGGATGATGTCCGCGCGTCCTCTTCGAATATGTCGTTGTTCGGATCGCGGCGACTGGTCGAAATCCGCATGCCCACGGGCAAGCCCGGGGTGGCTGGGGGTGCGGCTCTGGTCTCGATGCTCGGCGTCGACGACCGGGATACGGTGTTTCTCATTCTGACGCCGCGCCTGGATCGCGACGTGCAGAGCGCGAACTGGGTGAAGGCAGTGGAGTCGAATGGCGCGTGGGTGCAGATCTGGCCCATCGACTCTGATCGGATGACAACCTGGCTGCGCGGACGTGCGCGCCGGCTGGGTCTCGACATCAGTGCCGACGGTGTCGAAGTGCTGGCCGAACGGACGGAAGGCAATCTCCTCGCTGCCCACCAGGAGCTCGAGAAGCTGAAGTTGGTTGCGCAACCCGGTCAGATTACAGCCGACACGATCCTGGCGAGTGTCGGCGACAGCGCGCGCTTCGATGTTTTCCAGCTCGGCGAATCGGTGTTAGCTGGCGACACGGAGCGCGCACTGCGTATGTTGGCTGGCTTGCACGCTGAAGGTGTGGAGGCGACGCTCGTTCTGTGGGCGCTGACAAAGGCGATGCGCGATCTTTGGGGATCAGTAACTGCGGCGCCGGGCGCTCGGCCGAGAGCGTGGGGCCGTCAGGCCGCTGCGCTCGAGAAAGGCGCACGTCGCGCGTCGCGACTTCCTTTTTCGACACTTGCCATACGTGCGGGCCGCGCGGACCGCATGATCAAAGGACGGCTGTTCGGTGATGCCTGGGACGAAATGGCGTTGCTGGCTGCGGATATCTGCGGAAACCCGGCCTTACGGGCCCCCAGATCCGTGCTCAAATAGTCTGCGTCTACACAGGCGTTCATGATGCAACCCATAGGTCTATTTGGCGGCACGTTCGATCCGATTCATTACGGGCACCTGCGGACGGCTTTCGAGCTGTGGCAGGAGCTTCGGCTGACCGAAGTGCGCTTCATGCCCACGGGCAGCCCGCCTCACCGCGAGCAGCCGTATGCCACGCCGGAGATGCGCCTGGACATGGTGAAGGCGGCAGTGGCGAGCCAACCGGCCTTTGTGGTGGATGATCGGGAAATCCGGCGCACCGGGGTGTCATATTCCGTTGATACCCTCACTGAGGTGCGCAAAGAGTTTCCGGACCGCTCGCTGTGTCTTCTGCTGGGAATGGATGCCTTTCTGGGCCTGCCCAACTGGCACCGCTGGCGCGAGCTTCTCAATCTTGCGCACATTGTCGTGGCGCACCGCCCGGGCTGGAAGGCACCTACCATGGGGCCGTTGGGCGAGGTCATGGTGGACCACGGCACGGGCACGATTCGTGACCTGCACGAGAATCCCAGTGGACGCGTATACGTCCATGCGGTGACACAGCTGGAGATCTCGTCCACCGAGCTGCGCCATCTGATTATTGCTGGACGCGATCCGCAGTATCTCGTTCCCGAGGAAGTCCGACAGATCATCCGTGAGACGAGGTGCTATGCTCCCCGTCAACGCTGAGTAGCATCAACTAGTCAACCGCTGGTCAGGAGATACCACTTAACCACATGATCACTCGTGCACGACCGCGCCGCTCCCCGGAGCCAGAGCGCGCCTCTCCATTGCAGGACGTCGTAACCACCGCGCTGGACGACATGAAAGCGGTCAATGTGAAGGTGCTGGATGTACGAGGGCTAACGGATATAGCCGACACCATGATCATTGCGTCCGGCAACTCCGATCGACACGTCAAGTCCATTGCCGACCGGGTCGTCGAAAAAGCCAAAGAATCCGGTTTCCGCCCCCTCGGCAAAGAGGGCGAGCGCGACGGCGAATGGGTTCTCGTCGACCTCCAGGACATCATCCTTCATGTCATGTTGCCGCGCGTACGTGAGTTCTACGGACTCGAGCGTCTGTGGGACAACGGCAACGAAGTAGCTGCTCCTGCCGCCGCGGTGCAGCCACGCACAGTGAAGCGAGGACGGCAGCCGTCCTGATTCGCGCGCTGGTGTAGCGAATGGGTCGACTGCGAATAGTCGCTGTCGGCTCTCGCATGCCGAAGTGGGTGCGCGAGCCCTTCGACGACTACATAACCCGGCTCAGCCCGGGCCTGAAAGTCACTCTCACCGAAATCGAGCCAGGCCCCCGAAGCGCGGGCCGTCCGCCGGACAAGGCTATTGAAACCGAGGGCCAGCGAATTCTCGCTGCTGTGCGCCCCAACGAGTATGTCGTTGCGCTCGATGAGCGCGGTAAGGAGATGACCACCCGCGAGCTGGCTGCATGGCTCGCAGTGCGGCTGCAGGACGGCAGTGACCTGGCCTTTCTCATCGGCGGCCCGGACGGCTTCGCTGCGGAAGTCCTGCAGCGTAGTAATTTCAAGTGGTCCCTGTCGCGACTGACCTTTCCCCATGCGCTGGTCAGGGTCGTGTTGGCCGAACAGCTGTATCGCGCTCATGGCGTGTTGTCGAATCATCCGTATCATCGGGACTGATGACCCCAGTACTCTGTCTCGCTTCGGCTTCGCCACGACGACGCGAGCTGCTGTCACAAATTGGCGTATCGCACATCGTCGCGGGTGCTGAAATTGACGAATCCGTTCTGCCCGGGGAGACACCACGGGCCTATGTGATCCGACTCGCGCGTGCAAAGGCGCTGGCTATACAGCGCGCTGGCCAGCAACTCCCTGTGCTCGCCGCCGACACGACGGTTGTCGTCGATGGAAAAATATTTGGAAAACCTCGCGATCGGGCGCAGGGCGTCTATATGCTCGGAGAGTTGGCCGGGCGAGCGCATGAGGTATTGACCGCCGTCGCTCTGGCAAACTCGCACGGCGTGAGCGAGCGATTGAGCTCGAGCACAGTGCGCTTCCGGCAGATTTCGCCGGAGGAATGTGTGGCTTACTGGGAGACCGGTGAGCCGCGTGATAAGGCAGGCGGATATGCGATCCAAGGACTCGGTGCCGTATTCGTTGAATCCCTGAGCGGCAGTTATTCTGGCGTGATGGGTTTGCCGTTGTTTGAGACGGGGGAGCTCTTGCAGGCAGCAGGCATCGAATACTGGAACGGCTCGGGCCCGAGCGGGGACCGCGCTTGAGCATCGAGATCCTCGTCAACGTGGCGCCGCGCGAAACGCGCGCTTCGATCGTCGAGAACGGTGTACTGCAGGAGATCTATGTCGAGCGGACGAGCCGGCGTGGCATCGTCAGCAACCTCTATAAGGGGCGCGTCTCGCGCGTACTGCCTGGAATGCAGGCGGCGTTTGTCGACATCGGGTTGGAGCGGACGGCCTTTCTGCACGTTGCAGATATCGCCAATGTGCCGAACGATGACACGATAGTGCTGCCATCTGTTGATGACATACGGCGCTTGGTTAGCCCCGGCGATGACATCCTCGTTCAGGTCATCAAAGACCCGCTCGGAACCAAAGGCGCACGGCTCACAACGTTCATTGCGCTGCCGTCCCGTTATTTGGTCTATATGCCTCGCGGCGACGGCATCGGCGTGTCTGCTCGAATTGACGACGACACCGAACGCCTGCGCCTGAAAGAGGCTGTTGCGGGTTTCATTCCTCCGAATTCAGAGGGCGGTTATATATTGCGGACGGCGTCGCAAGGCGTGTCAGTCGACAGCCTCCGCGAAGACATGATTTATCTCGATAAGCTCTGGCGCCACGTGCGCGTCAGGGCACTCGAGACGCAACCTGGTGCGATTGTCCACGCGGACCTGCCGCTTGCGCTGCGCGTGCTGCGCGACGAGTTGTCTCGCGGAGTCAGCCGAGTTCTCGTTGACTCACCGCGGGATCATGCGGATATGGTTGAGTTTGCCGCGGCGTTCATGCCGGATGCCGCCACCCGTATCGAGTTGTATGTCGGTCCCCGCCCGATCTTCGACCTGCACGGTATCGAAGAGGAAATCGCGAAGGCGCTCGATCGCAAGGTAACGCTGAAGTCAGGCGGTCACCTGGTGATTGATCAGACCGAGGCGATGACGACCATCGATGTCAACACCGGCGCCTACGTTGGCCACCGGAATCTCGAAGAGACGATCTTCCGGACCAATCTCGAAGCGTCGGTGGCCATCGCGCGCCAGCTGCGACTGCGCAACCTTGGCGGCATCATCATCATCGACTTCATCGACATGCGGGACGAGGCGCATCGGCGTCAGGTCCTCGCGGCTTTGGAGCGCGCGTTGTCGGGCGATCGTGCACAAACCCATATCGTGAGCTTGTCGCCGTTAGGTCTCGTCGAGATGACGCGGAAGCGGACGCGGGAGAGCTTGGAACATCTGCTTTGCGTTGCGTGTCCAACTTGTGAGGGGCGGGGGTTCGTGAAATCCGCGGAGACCGTGTGCCACGAGATCTTTCGCGAGATTGTGCGACAAAGCCGGCAGTTTGCCAGCCGTGAGCTGCTGATACTCGCTCATCAGGATGTGGTGGATCGGTTGCTCGAGGACGAGTCGGCCACTTTGGCCGAGCTCGAGGCTCAGGTGGGGCGGCCGATTCGGATGCAGGTGGAGGCATTGTACGGAGTGGATCAGTACGATGTCGTATTGATCTAGTCCATTAGAAAAATGGCGTGCCGCCATTTTTCGGACAATGCTTCGTCGCCCGCGGGCTGGGCGCCCCCGGCAAAAAGCGTGGTTTTTGCCCGCTGCGCCGGCGCGTTGTGCGCCCAAGGGGCGCACCCGGGCGGTGATTTTCCGGACACCTGCGTCGCAGACTGCTCGCGGGTGGCACGTGATGACTTTGAAGGGGATTTCGATGGCTCCTGTTGCGGAGACCGGCCCCAATTCTGCCGCTCCGGCTCGTGGTGCCAGGAGCTGGCTGCGGGTTGCCCTGCTGGGCACCCTGGGCGTGGGCGGCGTCTTCGCTCTCATTCTTTTCGCGTACGAGTTGGCGCTCGCCCGAGTGCCGCAGCATCGTGCCGCGCTCGAACGCCTCGTCCGCGCACAGACAGGGTTGGACGTTCGCTTCACTGAGCTTGGCTTACGTTGGGGTTGGTACGGCCCCGAGGCGGTGTTTCGGCACGTTGAGCTCGACGAGCCTGGCAACTCTCAGGCGCTGCTGCGCGCCCCTGAGCTCGTTGTGGGATTTGACGCTTGGCGGACCCTGCGGAGTGGACACCCGGAGGCGGGGCGCATTGAGTTGATTGCGCCGGAGATTGATTTGTCGAGTGGGGGTGGGCGGCGCGGCATCGGAGCTGTTGTTGCTGGCGCCAATGCGCGCGCAGCGGCCGGTGCTAACGCCGGCGGCGCTGACGCGCGCGGAGCTGCTGGAGCTGACTCAGCGCCGGGTGCTCGCGCGTCTCCGCCCGCGGTCAACGCATTGGAGTCATCGGCGTTGGGGCGCGTGGCCGTGTTGCAACGCTGGCGTGGAGGTCGCATCGACATTGAAGGTGGGACGGTGCGCCTGCCGGATGCCGCTGGCGGTGCAAATCCGCTCAGCGTGCAAATACGTCGCGCAACGCTTCGTCGTTCCGACGATGAGTGGAACGTAGCTGGTTTGCTATTTCTGCCTGACCGCGTCGGCCGCAGCGCGCGCGTCACGTTGAGTGTGCGTGGTGACCTCGGCCAGGCGTCTGCTCTGAGCGGATCACTGCGCGTTGAAGCGCGACGCCTGTTGTTTCCAGGCTCACGCGATTTCCTCGCCGCGCTTCCCGACATTGCTCGCTTCTTGCCACGCGGTGGCAATGGCGATGTGACGGTGGATTTGAGTTTTGCGCAGGGGCGGGTGGTTAAGGCTCATGGCAATGTGCATGCGGGTGGGTTGGTATTTGATGGGCTCGGCAGTGCGCATGCGGGTGGACCGGCGTCCGCCGCGGCTGGCACCGTGCATGCGGGTAGATCGGCGTCTGACGCCGCTGGCAATGTCGTTGGCATTGCGGCGGTCGGTAGGCTCTCGGTCGCTGGGGCTGCTGCGAACGGTGGACCGGAGCCGGTGCGCCCCAACTTGTTGGTGCTGGATCGGGTGAGCGGCAATTGGAAAGCCACCCGCCTCGGGACTGGCTGGCGGGTGCGCGTTGACTCGCTCGACCTGGCGAAGGGTGCTCGCTTCGCCTCGCTTACTCTGGACACCAGCGAATCTTCGCAGCCTGAATCGCCGGGACATTGGATCCGCGGCAACCTGGAGCAGGCCCCTCTGGAATCCGTGCTTGCGGTTACACGATGGTTGGCGCCGCATTTTGACCTCGCGGGCATTCAGCTCGACGGCACGGCGCGGAATCTGACGTTCGACTGGGCGTCTGGGCGTGGCGAAGGAAATAGGTTGAGCACCTCGGCGCAATTGGATGACGTCGCCCTCACGCCGCGATCGAGGGACTTTGTTCTCGGTGGACTTAGCGCCCGTGTTTCCGGAAGCGAAAGTGCGCTCACCATTGACGTGCAATCGCGCACGGCGCGTTTGGAGTTAACGCAGTCTCAACAGAAGCCGCTCGCCGACGTACATGTTTCCTCCACGCTGCGCGTCAGCAGCAGCCATGATGGATGGAAGATCGAAACTGATGAGTTCTTGTTGGAGCACCAGCGCGCGAGTCTAAATCTCAGCGGGTCGCTCCAGGACGATCCAACGGAGCCACGCATTTCCGCGACCGGTACGCTCACCGGCGCCGACATTCCATTGGTAGCGCGGCTTCTCGGTGACAACACGGCAGAAGCATTTGGTGCTGCCGCTTCACGGCTCACCGCCGGGCGAATTCAGAACGCCGAATTTGCTCTGCGCGGACCCGTCAGCGATCTGCCGTTTGAGGGTCGGCATGATGGCTTCACTGGCTCATTGACCTTGCGGGACGCGATTATTTCGGGCGGTGAACTGTGGCCCGATGCGAATGGTATCGATGCTCACGTCGAATGGCGCGGAGCGCAAATCCAAGCGACGATCGAAGCAGGGCATGCGGGACCGTTCCAACTTGCATCGGCGAAAGCACAATGGGGCGCGGACGGTCGAAGTGCGACTCGTCTGACCGGGCACGTCAACGGTCGTTTGGAAGATGCGATAGCGTGGATACACGACCACCCGCATCTGCAGGCATACGCGCCTGACGTTGGGGATATCGACGCGAAAGGCGACGCCTCGTTCGATTTCAATGTTTCGGTGCCGCCGGAAACACCGGAGGTATTGGAAGCCGATGCACGCGGTGCGGTTGCCGCCGGCGATGGACGCGGTACACGCGACGCGCGTGGCGCGGACGGCGGACGTGGCCCAAGTGATGTGCGCGGTGCGGGCGACGGGCGTGGGATACCTGATGCGCGCCGCGAGCGTGGCGTGACTGGTGCGCGTCAGCCCCAACTCGTGGCGCGGGTCTCTACGTTTCTCGATGGCGCTACAGTACAGGCCGTCTCGGGCCTGCCACCTTTGGAGGGCGTCACCGGTTCCTTCGTGTTTGATGCGGGTCGTTTGCAGCGGTCGACGCTGACCGGCTCCTGGTTAGGCGGCCCCGTGACGTTACACGTCGGTGAGCGGCGTGAGAAAAGCACCCGGGTGCTTGCGGTGCAGGCCCAAGGAACATTGAACGCTCAGCAGTTAGCTACCTTGGCGAACGCAACGGGCACCGTTGACGGCAGCACCGACTGGAGTGGCGAACTGGCCTACTTGCAGTCCGACAATTCGCAAGCGCCACGTTGGCGTATGCGGGCGGATTCGAACCTGCTCGGAGTCGTGAGCTCGTTGCCCGAACCCTTCGCGAAGCGATCCGCGGCTGTGGTGCCCGTGCATCTCGAGGTCACCGGAGCGAACGATTCGGCGCAGCTCCGCGCGAACGTCGGCGATCGCATGCGGAGTCTGTTAGCTCTGAAAAGAAAGCCCGATATGGGTTGGGCTGTAGACAGGGGTGCGGTTCGCTTTGGCACTGCGGTACCCACGTTGCCTTTGGAGCCGGTGCTATTGGTTCGCGGGCGGGTCAGTCAGCTCGATCTCCCGGCGTACGCGATCGCATGGCAACGACTTCGGCAGGATTCGCTGCCTACGATCCGGGCGCAAATGGTCGCCGATGAGATGTTGGTGGGCGGGCGACGTTACGACGAAGTTTCGCTGCAGGCTGAGCGTACGGATGCGGGAACGAATTTGCTGCTCGACTCAGCGGCGGTGGCAGGCATCGTGCGTTGGCCCACGCCCGAGAGGATGGCGCGGCGCCAAGGCCTCCCGAGCGAAGCGCAGCCAGCCGAGATTCACTTCACCAGGCTGAGTCTCCCGGACGGCACTTTGCCGAGCGACGGCATCGGCTTGATCGCCGCTCTCGCGCCGACCGCATCGCTGGCCGTGGACGAGTTGAATTGGCGCGGGCGGTCACTGGGCCGACTCACTGCAACCGTGGCATCACATGACAAAGTCGTTTCTGTGGACGACGCGCGGTTGGTCAACAGCACACACGATGCGCACGGGGTGTTGCGCTGTCAAACAGTGATGCCGGTATGTCGATTGACGTTCATGGTCGACAGCACCGACGCTGCAGCGACGCTCACTGATTTCGGATTCACGCCAGACCTGACGGCGAGTTCGGCCTCTCTCAACGGCGATGTTGAATGGCATCCGGTAGCTGAGCAGCCATGGCTTGCGAGTTTGCAGGGGACGCTGAGCATGCGGCTCGCTGATGGCACGCTTCGCCCCGTCGGGCAAAAAGACGGCGAGCAGCGGTCCGGCGATGGGCGGACTGGCGATGCGAGCGCGAGAGACACGGGCGCTGAGGGCGGCACCGGAAATGTGTCCGCTGCGCAAACCGCACAAACGGCGCGAGCGTCGGAGCGCTCAGGTGAGCGCGACACCCGACGCACGCGCGAGGCCAATGTGGGGCCGGGCGCACATGACGCCACTGCGGTATCGGGCGCGCGTGAGGCCACTGTAGGTCCGTTCGCCGCACTGACCGACGTCGGCTCAGGCCTCTTCGGCGGTAACGTCGACGGCCATGCCGACGGCACCAACTTCGGCGACGCCGTTTCCGCCGACGGTAGGGCAGTGGGAGGGGCGGACACTTGGGGGTTGCCCACGGTGCCGGTGGCGCTCGCGGATGATGCGGACCGGCGACCGTTCGCGCTCCTGGCAGTGCCGGCGCTGGTCAGCGGCCTGGACGCCCCCGGAGCGGCAGGTGCGTCGCTGACGAAAGAGCAGCAACCTCTCCACTTTGCGCACCTAGAGGCCGACTTCGAACTGCACGACGGGCAGGCGACCACGTCGAACCTGCACTTCGATGGTGACGCCGAAATTCTGATGCGGGGGCGAATCGGTATCGTCTCCCGCGATTACGACCAGCAGGTGTGGCTGCTGCGCGGCGAGGAGCGCCTCCCCGCGGCCGTGCGGCGCTTCGGGGCCACCCCCAGGGTCGCCGCCGCGTGGCTGTCGCTGCGGGATCTGTTTGGCGGAGGCGGGGCGCAGGACCGTTCTCGCGCGGTCCTACGCTTGCAAGGCACATGGGACGACCCGATGGTAGTGACAGCGAACTGAAACGACCGGGCCGACACAGCTTCCTGTACATTTTTGACCATGAATGCCATTGCAGCGATCCAAATGACGTCCGGGCCGGACGTGGCAGCAAATCTTGAGCAGGTCCAGCCTCTGCTGGAAGACGCCGCTCGCCGCGGCGCCCAGCTGGCGGTTCTGCCTGAAAACTTCTCCTTCCTGGGCCTTCGGGATGTCGACAAGCGCGAGATCGCCGAGACGGATGGCTCCGGGCCCGTGCAGGACTTTCTGGCGGCCACAGCTGACAGACTCCACATGTGGATCGTGGCGGGAACCACTCCGTTGCGGGCGGGTGAAGACGGTCGGGTTGCGGCTGCTTCGCTGGTCTACGACGCAACCGGCAACCGGGTCGCTCGCTACGACAAGATCCATCTTTTCGACGTCGATATTCCGGGTCGTGCGGAGCGGTATCGCGAGTCGGCACACGTGGCTCCTGGTTCGCAGGCGGTCGTCGTCGACACGCCCGTTGGCAAGCTAGGATTGTCAGTCTGCTACGACATTCGGTTTCCAGAGTTGTATCGTCGGTTGAGCGCTGCGGGCGCGCAGATCCTGACTGTGCCGTCTGCCTTCACAGCGCCGACGGGGCGCGCGCATTGGGAAACTCTCATGTGCGCTCGCGCGATCGAGAATCTATGTTACGTGGTTGCGCCGGCGCAGTCGGGGTTTCATCCCAACGGGCGCGAGACTTACGGCGACAGCCTGATTGTTGATTATTGGGGCCGCATCGTGCAGCGCTTGCCGCGCGGTCGAGGTTGTATCATTGCGCAGGTCGACCTGCAGCGCCAGGCGGAAGTTCGCCAGAACTTTCCAGCGTTGCAACATCGAGTCTACGCTGGAGAATGAATGCTGATGGAAAAATCCGGAATGACTGAACCTGTGGCACTGGCCGATGCACCTGTTGATGCGCTCAGCATTGCGCGCGAGCTGATATTGCGGCCGAGCGGGCTGGATGACGGCCGTATCGAGCGGATTTTTGGGGAAGTGCTCACGCATTCCGTCGACTTCGCGGATCTGTATTTCCAACTGTCACACGAGGAGGCCTGGTCACTCGAGGACGGCATCGTCAAGGACGGTAGCGCCAGCATTGAGCAGGGCGTCGGTGTGCGGGCACTGTCCGGTGAGAAGACGGGCTTCGCGTATTCGGACGAGATTGTATTGCCGGCGCTCGAAGAGGCTTCGCGCGCGGCACGCGCGATCGCCGTCCAGGGTGGTGACAAACAGATACGCGCCTGGGAATCGAAGGTCGGCCATTCGTTGTACCTGCCGGCCGATCCCAGTGTGGGTTTGACCGATCAACAGAAGGTTGAATGGCTGGAACGGGTCGATCGCGAGACCCGCAAGTTGGATCCGCGAATCGTGCACGTGACCGCCAGTGTCACAGCGGTGCACGAAGTCGTTCTGATCGCGACCAGCGACGGTGAGCTCGCCGCGGATGTGCGGCCGCTCGTGCGATTCAATGTCTCCGTGCTCGTTGAACAAAACGGGCGGCGTGAACAGGGATATTCAGGAATGGGTGGCCGCTTCTCGCTTGCCGATCTCGTGGCTGGCGACAAGCCGCTGGCGCTGGGACGCGAGGCCGTGAGGCAGGCGCTCGTGAACCTGGAAGCGAAGCCTGCGCCGGCGGGAACCATGACCGTCGTCCTCGGGCCGGGCTGGCCGGGCATCCTGCTTCACGAGGCGATTGGGCACGGGCTGGAAGGGGACTTCAATCGCAAGGGCACGTCCGCCTTTGCCAATCGGATCGGGGAACGTGTAGCTTCTGCCGGATGCACGATTGTCGACGACGGGACGCTGTCTCGCCGCCGCGGTTCGTTGAACATCGACGATGAAGGTACGCCTACCCAGTGCACCACCCTGATCGAGGATGGCGTCCTGCGTGGCTACATTCAGGACAAGCTCAACGCCAGGCTCATGGGCGCGAAGCCCACGGGTAACGGCCGGCGTGAGTCCTTTGCACATTTGACCCTGCCGCGTATGACAAACACGTACATGCGCCCGGGACCTCACGATCCGCAGGAGATCATCCGCTCTGTCGACCGCGGTATTTATGCGGTCAACTTCGGTGGCGGCCAGGTTGACATCACTTCAGGAAAATTCGTGTTCTCGGCAAGCGAGGCCTATGCCATTGAGAATGGTAAGCTGGGCGCGCCGCTCAAGGGCGCGACTCTCATTGGTAACGGACCTGACGTGCTCACGAGAGTGAGCATGGTGGGCAATGACCTGAAGCTGGACGATGGTGTTGGTACCTGCGGCAAGGACGGGCAGAGCGTTCCCGTGGGCGTGGGTCAGCCGACGTTGCGCATTGATGGGCTAACGGTCGGCGGCACGGGCTAACCAACACTGCGGCGCGCCACCGGGCGGCCGCTGACAAGTGTCGGCGGCGATCCGCGCGGTCCGCGGCCAGTGCCTGCGAGCATGGCGCCGCGCGTCACGCCAGCCGGTGCACGTCGAGCCCGGCGCCAGGAAGTCGGTTACGACCGCGGCATGTGCTGGAAAGCCCGTAAAAAACCTGCATTTCCGGCCAAACGCACCACCAGTTGCGCTTGCATTCCTGTTTGACGACGCAGTCGGCAGAAATGCACTCTCCCCAGAACAAACATGTTGGTTCACAGTTCACGCACGGACGGAGCAGGACGCTCCGCCTGAGTCGAAGGCAGTGGCGCGTGCAATCAACTCAGGTTGCGCTTCGGAAACTGTGGTCCGTGCACCGAACAGGCGGCGAGTGGTTTTTCCCACCCACTCGCCGTCTGCAAGGGCAGACACTGTTGTTAATGCGACTAGCGTTCCGCGACTGCCCGTCCGAGACTAGCCGTCCGCGTCCAATCTTGTGCATTTGTGTCAGCCGTGTGCATTCTGTGTGAGCGGAACGCCGGACATAATTTTCACACGACGTGAACGTGCATCCGATTTCGATGTCTGTCCGTGTGGGCGTACCGAAGATGTGACGGCCTGCACACCGCGCATCCCGTTGGGTCCGTAGCTTGCTCGCTCGTACTCGTTCCACTTTCACGTTGAGGATTGCATGATGCACGCCGAGCCCGGACTCGCTGACACGCAGAAACTCGAGATTCCCAAGGACCTGATGACGGCCCTCTCCAGCGGCGCGCACAAGCCCCGTACGGACTACGGCATCGAGGCGCTGAAGCCCTCGTTTTTCGGCCGCCTCGTCGAGAAGCTGATCGGTCCCAAGAACTAAAATATATTCAGCGTGCAGGCCCTGAAACGGGCTACCCGGCCAAGGGCCCTGTACTGCTGGAGTTCCCGCCAAGGCACGCGTCAGGCTACGATGGGCTATGACGCGCACCGGAAAGCGCCTATCCCGGCCACTCTATGAGGGCCTGCCATGGCTATACGTGGTAGGAGGAGCTATGGGGCTGTTCGGCAGCTATATCAGCCCCTGGAGGGCTCTGAGCATCCCAATCGGCATATTAGGCCTCCTAGGCGTTTTGGGAGGCATCGTGGTCCTGCTTCGCCGTCGGGACTACCGGGCGATGCAGTCTGAATACGGGAAGGGCGACTCTTCCTTGAGCGATTCCTTGAGCGATTTAGGCGGTGAGGACTAGATCTGCGGCTTCGCAGCTCTATTCCTCCAAGTGCTCCTCGTCCACCACACCCGTGTCTACTACCCCAGTTGAGATGTGAACTCCCGGCACGGTGTCCGTCATCGCTGCACGCGTCCGCGCCATACGCTCGTCCACATAGATCAGCTCATGCTTACCGATCACAACGACATCGCCGTCGTTGAGGTAGTGACGACGCACCCGCTTGGATTTCACGTAGATGCCATTCGTACTGTTCAAATCTTCAATTACGCTCGAATGCATCGTCGTCACAATCTGACAGTGATGCCGACTCACGAACCGGCTATCTATCTGCAGATCATTGTCCGGCGTACGTCCGACGATGATGCGTCCCACGCGCAGCATGCGCTCCTCAACGGTCCTACCATCCGTGGCCACGAGCAACCGCCCGTGAATGGGATGGCCATCATCACCAGGTCCCGCTGTTGGCGAGGCAGTACCGGCACCTGCGCCACTGTTACTGGTGGCAGGAGATTCAGCAAAACGAGGCTCAACAGCCACCTTCATCTGCAAAGCGTTACGGGCTGAGTAGTCAACCCACTGCAGCTCTTCGATCGCCTGGAGAACGTCCGCAAGCGTGACGGTGTCACGGTCCGCCGTAAAGGCGGCCATCAGCGCAGTGTCACACAGCGTGTTGACGAGACGCGGCACACCGCCTGTATAGCGGAAGATCTCGGCAAAACAATCTTCGGCGAAGATCTGTCGGTCCGCAGCCCCGGCAACCTCCAAACGATGCTGTATGTACGCGCGCATCTCGGGCGCCGACAAAGTCGTCAGATGGAACCGGAGGCGTATGCGCTGCGTGAGCTGAATCAGTTCCGGTGCATCCAGCTTCTCATTGAGCTCCGGCTGTCCGGCGAGAATGATCCGCAGCACCTTCTCCTTGGTGGTCTCTACACCGGAGAGGAGGCGTATCTCTTCCAGGACGCGCATCGTCAGGTTCTGCGCCTCGTCCACGATCAGCAGCACCTTGCGGCCCGCGGCATACTGCTCGATCAGAAAGTTGTTGAGCGTGGCAATCAGCTCGGCCTTCTTCATCTTGAAGGGCGAGAAGCCAAACTGCACCAGTACGGCCTGCAGGAAATCGATCGCGGAGACCTGGGTCTGGTTGATCTGCGCGATCACCACATCCGACTGGATTTCCTTCAAAAACGATTCAATGAGAGTGGTCTTGCCCGAGCCGATCTCTCCGGTGATCACGACGAAGCCGTCGGTGAACCAGATGGTCGATTCCATGTACGCCTTGGCGCGGGCGTGCTGCTTCGACAGGTAGAGGAACAGCGGGTCCGGGCTCAGCCGGAACGGCAATTCTTTCAGTTTGAAGGGTTCGAGATACATCGGTGCTCGCGCGGACCATCGGCCTTCGTCGGCGTGTTGTCAGCGTTTCCTCAGCTTGTGTAACAGCGGGAGTCGCATTTTGGGGGCTCGAACGACGAACCCGATATTAAGGGATGCGTATCCCGGGGGCCAACTCGTTGAGCAATTGCCGTGCCCGCCGATCCCGCCGCAGGTGCGTAGGTTCTACAATCGTGCAATGGCCCACCTTACGGCCCGGGCGGGGCTCTT
>JAXDQF010000245.1:0-15331 GCA_034668025.1 Gammaproteobacteria bacterium
GCCCCTGGTTGTTCGCATGAAGGGAACCAACGAGCAGTTGGGCAAGCAGATGCTCGAGAGCTCGGGTCTGCCGATCATCTCGGCGGACGACATGGCCGACGCCGCCCGGAAAATCGTTGCCGCTGTGAGTGGCCGTAGTGCCAGCGCCGGTGGCAGTGTGGGGGTTGCAGCATGAGCATTCTGATCGGCAAAAATACCAGGGTGATGACGCAGGGCATCACCGGTAAGACCGGCGCGTTTCACACACGGCTCTGCCGCGACTACGCCAACGGGCAGTCGTGTTTTGTTGCTGGCGTGAATCCCAACAAGGCCGGTGAGAAGTTTGAGGGCATCCCGATATTTGGCACAGTGGAGGAGGCCCGCGAACAGACGGGTGCAACTGTCTCCGTAATCTACGTGCCTCCGCCTTTCGCCGCCGCGGCGATCGACGAAGCGGTCGATGCGGGGCTCGATCTCGTCATCTGTATCACTGAAGGTGTGCCGGTTCGCGATATGGTCGCAACGAGGCGCCGCATGCAAGGCAAACACACGGTGCTGATTGGCCCGAATTGCCCCGGTGTGATCACCCCGGACGAGATCAAGATCGGGATCATGCCGGGCCACATCCACAAGAAAGGCCGCGTTGGTGTCGTGTCACGGTCAGGCACTTTGACCTATGAGGCGGTTGGTCAGTTGTCGGACATCGGTCAATCGACCTGCGTTGGTATAGGCGGCGATCCGGTTAACGGGTTGAAGCACATCGACGTAATGCGGATGTTTAACGATGACCCGGACACGGATGCCGTGATCATGGTCGGCGAAATCGGTGGTGACGACGAAGAGAACTGCGCCCGCTGGATCAAGGACAACATGACGAAGCCGGTCGTCGGGTTCATTGCTGGTGTAACCGCACCGCCAGGCAAACGCATGGGTCACGCTGGCGCGATCATTTCGGGCGGCAAGGGGACGGCGCAGGAGAAGCTGGCCGTCATGGAGGAGTGCGGAATCAAGGTGACGCGCAATCCGGCCGATATGGGCCGGCTGCTACGGTCGGTGTTGCAATGACGCGCGCGGCGACGGGGCGGCTGGCGGTGAGTTCATGACGCGGTGGGTTCGGTTTCGCGCCGCCGACGGCGCTGTTGGCTTCGGTACGCTCCACGGCGATCACATCGTTGAGCACGGCGGCGACATGCTCGCTTCATCTGGCCCCACTGGCCGGTCGTTGCCGAGCGGGACATTCACGCTGCTCAATCCGTGTCAGCCGTCCAAGATCGTCGCGCTGTGGAACAACTTCCATGCGCTGGCCGCGAAGTTGGACAAGGCCGCACCGAGCCACCCACTCTTTCTCATCAAGCCGGAGTCTTGTGTTATTGGACCGGGGGAGGACATCCAGCGGCCGCTTGCCTACCCAGGCAAGATCGCTTTTGAAGGCGAACTGGGAATTGTCATAGGTCGCAGATGCAAGAATGTCAGCGCGACCGAAGCAACCGAATACATTTTCGGCTACACATGTGTCAACGACGTCACCGCGGCGGAAGTGCTCAACGAGAATGGTGACTTCGCGCAATGGTGTCGGTCGAAGGGGTACGACACCTTCGGCTGCGTGGGTCCCGCGATCACAACGGGCTTCGATTGGGCCGTGGCGCGGGTCATTACACGCCTGGACGGAGTGGAGCGGCAGAACTACCCGCTAGCGGACATGATCATTCCGCCAGCGGAACTGGTGAGCTTCATCTCGCACGACATGACGCTGTTACCCGGCGACGTGATCGCCGTCGGTACGTCGCTGGGGGTGGGGTCGATGAAGGATGGAGCGACGGTGGACGTCCAGATTGACGGGATTGGAGTGCTGTCCAACACCGTGCGAGGTGTCCCTGCTGACTGAATGCGTCGGGTCGCTGTCGTCGGTGCAGCGTGAGGGAAAGGCGTGTGGGTGAGGCGTCGGGGTTTTCTCAGGTGACCAAGTGCTGCGGTTTGCCGGCGCACCAGGCTTCGATGTTGTCGATGAGCTGGTCTGCGAGGAATTGCATCGCGCCGTCGGAAGCCCAGGCGATGTGCGGCGTTAGAATGAAGTTGGGGCGGCGGACATCCAGAAGGGGATGACCGTTGCGGGGCGGTTCAACTGTTAGAACGTCGAAGCCGGCGCCTGCGATCAAGCCTTCATCGAGGGCCTGGATCAACGCTGCTTCGTCGACCAGCCCGCCGCGGGCGGTGTTGATGAGCAACGCATTGCGCTTCATCTTGCGGAAAGCGTTGATGTCGATGAGGTTGCGTGTTGCGGGCATCAACGGCGCATGGAGCGAGATGACATCAGATTCGGCGAGTACCTGTTCGTGCGGTGTGAATGTCACACTTTCCATCTTTGGAGGCGGGTGGTCGGCAAACAGCACGCGCATTCCGAAGGCGCGGCCGATGGCTGCTGTACCCTGGCCAATGGCGCCTTCGCCGATGATGCCGAGCGTAGAGCCATACAG
This sequence comes from Gammaproteobacteria bacterium, assembly GCA_034668025.1. Lineage (GTDB taxonomy): Bacteria > Pseudomonadota > Gammaproteobacteria > Steroidobacterales > Steroidobacteraceae > 13-2-20CM-66-19. The sequence continues at coordinate 2,454 of JAXDQF010000245.1, forward strand.
GTCGCCAATGTCGTGCGTGAAGAAGCAGAACTGCTCGGACTTCTGCCAGACACCGTTTTCAACATCCTGCCGGTAGGCGAGGATGTTTCGGCGCAGCGCGAGGATCAGGGCAAACGCGTGCTCCGGCACGGTATGCACGGCGTAGTTGCGAATGTTCGCAACGGCGATTCCGTGCTCTTTGCAGTAGGGCACATCCACTACATCGTAGCCGGTTGCCGCAACGGCAATCATCTTCAACTTCGGTAGCTGCTTCAGCGTGTCCGCTCGCATTGGTACCTTGTTGGTGATGGCGACCGTCGCGTCTTTCAAACGCGGCACAATTTCCTCGACGGAGGTTTTTGCGTACTCGACGTAGTCTGTTGCGCACGAGGGCTTACGGACTTTCGCCTTGAGTGAATCGCGGTCGAGGAATACGACTCGCTGCGTCATGCTGCCTTGCTTGCCTTCGCGCCGGTCGCTTTCGCGGACTCGGGCGCATTTTTTCGCCAGAATGTCTGGGCCGCGGCCACTCCGCTGCCCGGCTCGACTTTGACACCTACGTCGAGCATCGCCATTTCGGCCCCGGCGATGGCACCGAGCAACATCAGCTCGTTCAGATCGCCCAGGTGACCAATGCGGAACAGCTTACCGGCGACTTTCGACAATCCGGCGCCCAAAGCCAGGTTGTAGCGTTTGTAAGCCCTGGAAATCACTTCAGCGCCGTTGATGCCTTCGGGCACCATGATGGCTGATACCGTATCGGAGTACCACTTCGGCTCGGTCGCGCACAGCTTCAGGCCCCAACCTTCGAATATGGCAGCACGCATGCCGCGGGCGAGGTAGGTATGCCGCGCGAAAATGTTTTCCAGGCCTTCCTCGGCAATGATCGCGAGCGACTCTTTCAGCCCGTACATCATCGGCACGGAAGGTGTGTACGGGAAGTAGCCCTGTGCGTTGGCGTTGACCATGTCGGCATAGTCGAAGTAACAACGCGGAGCCTTGGCCGTCTTGGAGATATCCAGTGCCTTCTGACTGACGCAGGTCACGCCCATTCCGGCGGGCATCATCAGGCCCTTCTGCGAGCCGCTGACGCAGACATCCACGCCCCAGTCGTCCATACGGAAGTCGATGCTGGCGAGCGCGCTTACGGAGTCGACGAACAGCAGGGCAGGGTGTTTCGCGCTGTCCATGGCCTTGCGGATTGCGGCCACGTCGCTGGTCACGCCGGTGGCTGTCTCGTTTTGACACACCAACACCGCTTTGATTTTGTGCTGTTTGTCGGCGGTCAATGAAGCGAGGTACCGTTCTACCGGCGCGCCTTCGCCCCAGGGTGTTTCGAGGATTTCGACCTCAAAGCCCAGGCGCTGGCACATGTCGACCCACAGGTGACTGAACTGGCCGAAGCGCGAGACCAGGACCTTGTCACCCGAGCTCAGGCAGTTCGTCAGGGCGGCTTCCCAGCAGCCAGTGCCGGACGACGGGAAGATGATGGGCGTGCCGGTCGTGGTCTTGAAGATGGGCTTCAAGCCGTTCAGGACTGTACGGGTGAGCTCAGGGAAAATCGGCGACCGATGGTCTTCCATCGGCACCGCCATGGCGCGAATGACCCGATCGGGGACATTGGTGGGTCCAGGGACGAACAGGAAGTTGCGGCCAGCAGTCATTGGAATTCTCCGATTTCAGCCCTCATTCGAACAACATATATGAGATATGAGGGAGAGTACATATAATCAGAGCTGGAGATGACCCGCTGTCGTAGGGTGCTTCACCTCCGGCACACCTCTGTGGGGAATTCGCCACGATATGTCACATAAAAGCATGCGCATCGCCATAATTGGCCAGCAGGACTTCGGCAAAGCTGTACTCGAAGCCTTCCTGGCGCGTGGGGATATCGTTGCGGGCGTGTTCTGCGCCCCCGAGAAGCAGGGGGCTCGGCCTGATGCTCTGCGGTTAGCGGCAGAGCAGACCGGCGTCCCTGTGTTCCAACCCAGTTCACTCCAGACCGCGGACGCCCGCGAAACGCTCCGCAAACTCGACGTCGAGCTTGGCGTGATGGCGTACGTTCTGCAGTTTGTGCCGCAGGACTTCGTCAACATTCCGCGTCACGGCATGATCCAGTATCACCCGTCGTTGTTGCCGCGGTATCGAGGGCCCAGCTCCATCAACTGGCCCATTATCCACGGTGACACGGTCACTGGGCTCACTATATTTCGGCCCACAGACGGGCTCGATGAGGGGCCGGTTATATTGCAGCGCGACACGCCGATCGGCCCCGACGACACGCTGGGCACGGTTTACTTCGATCGGCTCTTTCCCATGGGCGTTGCGGCGTTGTTGGAAGCTGCCGACCTGGTGGCGAGCGGGAAGGCACCTCACGCCGTCCAGGATGAGTCTGCAGCGAGTTATGAGGGTTGGTGTCGTGCCGCCGAGGCGCGGATCAACTGGCACGGTCATGTGGATCAGGTCTACAACCTGATTCGCGGCTGCAACCCGGCCCCCGGCGCGTGGACCCTGTTCAAGGGAAAAAAACTGCAACTGTTTGATGCCCGCAAACATCCCGCGCGGACTTTCGCGGACGTGCGGGGCAAGGTGGGCAGTGTCACGGCTGTCCAGGGTTCGAGCCTGTTTGTCATGTCCCAGGGCGGCCAGATTGAAGTGTTGAAAGTCCGTTACGACGACGGCAAAAAGATCTCTGCCGCCCAGTTCTGCACCGACTTCGCCGTCACCCCCCAAACCCTGCTGGGCGAGTAAAAATGACTACTTCATACATCACGCACGCCGATTGCCTGAAGCATGAAATGGGTGCCGGGCATCCTGAATGCCCCGACCGCCTGATTGCGGTCAACGAGCACATGAAGTCATCGGGCCTGCTCGATCAACTGCGGGTTCTGGAAGCTCCGCTGGCGGCTGCGGAAGATTTGAAGCGCGTGCATCGCCCCGCATACGTCGACCTGATTTTTGAGAACGCCCCAACCGAGGGGTATGTGCAGTTGGATCCGGACACATCGATGAATCCCTACACTCTGTCTGCCGCGCGTCGCGCCGCGGGCGCGGGACTGATGGCTGTGGACGAGATCATGGCAGGTCGCTCATCGAATGCGTTTTGCGCCGTTCGCCCTTGCGGTCACCACGCCACCACCGGGCGTCCAATGGGGTTCTGCCTGTTCAACAACATCGGTGTAGCGGCTGCGTATGCCGTCGAGAGAATGGGGTTGGAGCGCGTCGCCATCGTCGACTTCGATGTCCATCACGGCAACGGAACCGAGGACATGTTCAGCAAGCCGCAGTGGCAGGACAAGGTGCTGATGGTCAGCTTCTTTCAACATCCGTTCTATCCCGGCACCGGCACACAGGACCCCGCCCCCAACATGATCAATGTCCCCCTGGCGGCGGGAAGCGACGGTCGGGCCGCGCGGAAGGCGCTGGAGGATGAATGGCGACCTGCGCTGGAGAAGTTCAAACCGCAGATGGTGTTTATCTCCGCGGGATTCGATGCGCACCGGGAGGACACGCTGGGCGGGTTGGCGCTGGTGGAGGCGGACTACGAATGGATGACGCAGGAATTGATGGCAATAGCGGCACAGTATTCGGACAACCGGATCGTGTCGATGTTGGAGGGCGGATACAATTTTTCGGCCCTGGGTAGAAGCGCTGTGGCGCACGTACGGGCACTGGCAAAGTCTCAAACGGAGCTTAAATGAAGCATTTCGACTTGTTTATTGATGGCAGGCACGTAAAACCCAGTGGAGGCGAATACTCACTCGATATTGATCCGGCTACCGAGGAGCCGATTGCTGCTGTTGCATTAGGTGGTAAGGCGGATGTTGATGTTGCGGTCAAGGCCGCACGGGCTGCGTTGAAGGTCTGGGGTGGCATGCGTGCCGCCGATCGGGGGCGCATCCTCCAACGTGCTGCGTCCTTGATTGAGGAACACGCCGAGGAGCTGATTCAGATCGAGAGTCGTGACGCTGGCAAGCCGCTCGGAGGCGTCAAGCGTCAGGACATGCCTGCCGTCGTCGACACGCTCCGTTATTACGCTGGGTGGTGCGACAAGATCACAGGTTTGGTTGTGCCCACTCGACCGGATGCGCTCACTTACACCGTGCGCGAGCCGGTGGGTGTGGTCGGCGCGATCATCCCGTGGAATTTTCCGATGATGATCGGGATGTGGAAGATTGCTCCGGCGCTTGCCTGCGGCTGTACTATGGTTGTGAAGCCTGCGGAGATCACTCCGTTGAGCATGCTTCGCATCGCTGAGCTTCTTCTGGAGGCGGGGCTGCCTCCAGGCGTGTTCAACGTGGTCACTGGCAAGGGTAGTGTTGTCGGCGACGCGCTGGTGCAGCACCCTGATGTCAACAAAGTGACGTTCACCGGCTCGCCGGGCGTCGGCCGCGGGATTCTGCAGGGCGCGGCGAGCAACTTCAAGCGCGTCACGCTGGAGTTGGGCGGGAAGTCGGCCAACATCATCTTCGCTGATGCCAACCTGGATCGGGCATCGCGAAACGCCTCCTCTGGAATCTTTTTCAACGCGGGTCAGGTTTGTTCGGCGGGCTCACGTGTGCTCGTCGAGCGCTCTGCGTACGACGAGGTTGTCGATCGGCTGGTCGCCCGTGCGAAGTCCATCAAGGTGGGTAGTCCGGAAGCTCCGGATACGACCATGGGTCCGGTTGTGTCGGCGGGGCAGATGAAGACGGTGCTCAACTATATTGATATTGGCAAGAATGAAGGTGCTTCTGCTGTGATTGGCGGGGCGCGGATCGGGCAGAAGGGGTATTACATTCAGCCCACGATCTTTGCCAACGTCGCGCATGAGATGCGAGTGTCGCAGGAAGAGATCTTTGGACCCGTGTTGAGTGTCATTCCATTCGACGATGAGCAGGATGCGCTTCGGATCGCTAACGGTACGGCGTACAGCCTTGCTGCAGGTGTTTGGAGTGCGGACATCGGGCGGGTGCACCGCATGGCTGCGGGGCTGAGGGCCGGCACCGTATGGATCAACACTTACGGGTACACCGATGTGCGGTTGCCTTGGGGTGGGTCGGGGGAGTCGGGGTTTGGGCGGGAGCATGGGGAGGCTGCGCTGGAGAACTTTACTGAGCCCAAGGCTGTTTGGATGGCGCTCGATCAATGAGGATTGCGTGTTCGGTTGCTGAGGGAGTCAACGTTGATGTTGGCGGGCGTCAGTGGGACGCGATTGGTCCGCAGCGCGCTATTGGGTAGGAGAGGACGTTGGGGTTGTATCAGCCGCTGGAGTTGGCAGCGGCTGCTTAGATCGGCATACCAGCCAAGGCCGCCGATGCGGGCACGGTGCCACCGAGGCACCGGCGGCGCGAGCGCGAGGCTACTTTGCGGCGGCTGCCGAGGCCGGGACCGGTTGCATCGATGCCGCCGGGGCTACGGTGACCTGCGCCGTTGCGGCCAGGGGCAGCTCATCGAGCTCGTTGCCCCCGTGCTGCACATACTCCAACAACCTCTGGCGCATGCGGCGCGTCCAGAACTTGTTGATGTGGTTGGAAATGCCGTCCAGCGCCACCTGCCTGTCGTTTTCGGCGCGGAAGAAATTACCAATGTCGTTCGCCATCCGGACGATAGTCTCAGGACCTTCGCTACTCATTTGACAGTCTCGTTCATTTGACCGAAACGGCCTCCGCCGCCTTCAGCAAACTCTCCTGCTGCTCGGTGAAGTCACGGAAATTCTTCTGCCACGCAGACGGCTGACTGACCCGGGTTGCCTGTACGGCAGTAACCTTGTACTCGGGGCAGTTCGTCGCCCAGTCAGAGTTGTCCGTTGTAATGACGTTCGCGCCCGATTCCGGAAAGTGGAAGGTCGTGTACACAACGCCCGGCTGCACTCGCTCTGTTACGCGCGCACGCAGCACGGTTTCGCCTGCGCGGCTGCGAACACCAACCCAATCCTCATCCACAATTCCACGCTCTTCGGCGTCGTGCGGATGGATTTCGAGGCGGTCCTCGTCGTGCCACACGTTGTTTTCCGTGCGGCGCGTCTGCGCACCTACGTTGTACTGACTCAGGATGCGACCGGTCGTCAGGATCAGCGGGTACCTTGCGTTGACCTTTTCGCGTGTCGGGACGTATTCCGTGACCAGGAACCTGCCCTTGCCACGTACAAACTCATCGACGTGCATCGTCGGAGTTCCATTCGGGTGCGCATCGTTGCAAGGCCATTGAATGCTGCCCAGCTCGTCGATGCGCTTGAAGCTGACGCCGGTGAACGTCGGCGTCAATTTTGCGATCTCGTCCATGATCTCGGACGGGTGCTTGTAGTTCATGGGATAGCCCATTGCGTTGGACAGCAGCTGGGTGATTTCCCAGTCTGCGTAACCGGCCTTGGGCTGCATGACCTTACGCACGCGCGAGATTCGACGCTCGGCGTTGGTGAACGTACCGTCCTTCTCCAGGAAGGATGATCCCGGCAGGAAGACGTGCGCGAACTTGGCCGACTCGTTCAAGAACAGGTCCTGAACGATGATGCACTCCATTGACGAGAGTGCGGCCGTGACATGTTGCGTGTTGGGGTCCGATTGCGCGATGTCTTCGCCTTCGATGTACAGACCCATGAACTCACCGTCCAGGGCTGCTTCAAACATGTTCGGAATACGCAGGCCAGGCTCGTTCTGTAAGCCCACGCCCCAGGTTGTTTCAAACAGGTGGCGGACGGTGTCGTCCGACACGTGGCGGTAACCCGGGAATTCGTGCGGGAAGGAGCCCATGTCGCATGAGCCCTGGACATTGTTCTGACCGCGCAGGGGGTTGACGCCCACACCTTCGCGACCGACGTTGCCAGTCGCCATGGCGAGGTTGGCAATGCCCATGACCATGGTGGAGCCCTGGCTGTGCTCGGTGACGCCCAGGCCGTAATAGATTGCGCCGTTGCCGGCGGTGGCATAGAGGCGGGCCGCTCCGCGTACTTCCGCCGCCGGGACGCCAGTGACTGATTCCATCGCCTCGGGTGAGTTGCGCTCGAGAGCGACGAAGGCGCGCCACTTTTCGAATGAATCGACTTCGCAACGTGCGCGGACGAAGTCTTCTTTCACCAGGCCTTCGGTTACGACCACGTGGGCCAGGCTGTTGATGAGGGCAACATTGGTGCCCGGGAACAGCTTCAGGTGATGGGATGCCGTGATATGAGGGCTCTTGACCATGTCGATGCGGCGAGGATCGGCAATGATCAACTTCGCGCCCTGGCGCAAACGGCGCTTCATCTGAGAAGCGAACACGGGATGTCCGTCAGTCGGGTTTGCACCGATGACGAAGATCACGTCGGCCTTCATGACCGAGTCAAAGTCCTGCGTACCGGCCGACTCACCCAACGTCTGCTTCAGACCATAACCCGTAGGGGAGTGGCAAACGCGCGCGCAGGTATCCACGTTGTTGTTGCCGAAGCCGGCGCGAATCAACTTCTGGACCAGGTACGTTTCTTCGTTGCTGCAACGGGAAGAGGTGATTCCACCAATCGAGTCGCGGCCGTACTTCGCCTGAATCCGCTTCAGCTCGCTGGCCGCGTGGTTGATGGCTTCCTGCCACGACACTTCGCGCCAGGGGTCGCTGATCTTCGCCCGGATCATGGGCTTCAGAATGCGGTCCGTGTGAGTGGCGTAGCCGATCGCGAACCGGCCCTTCACGCAGGAGTGGCCGTGGTTGGCATGGCCGTCCTTGTTGGGGACCATGCGAACAACTTCCTCGCCCTTCATTTCGGCGCGGAATGAGCAGCCAACACCACAGTATGCGCAGGTCGTGACCACGCTGTGCTCAGCCTGGCCCATGGAGATCAAACTCTTTTCCGACAGCGTCGCGGTCGGGCAGGCCTGTACGCAGGCGCCACACGAGACACACTCGGAGTCCATGAACGATTCGTTCTGGCTCGGCGAGACTTTGGAATCGAAGCCGCGCCCCTGGATGGTGAGCGCGAAAGTGCCCTGTTGCTCTTCGCAGGCGCGAACGCAACGCGAGCAAACGATGCACTTGCTGGCATCGAAGGTGAAATAAGGGTTGCTGGTGTCCTTGCCCAGGCTCAGGTGGTTCTCACCCTCGTAGCCATAACGCACTTCACGCAGACCAACAGCGCCGGCCATGTCCTGCAACTCGCAGTGACCGTTGGCGGGGCAGGTGAGGCAATCGAGCGGGTGATCGGAGATGTAGAGCTCCATCACGCCGCGGCGCACGTCAGCGATCTTCTCATTCTGTGTGGTGACCTTCATGCCCTGGCTCACCAGGGTGGTGCACGAGGCTGGCAGGCCCTTCATGCCTTCAATCTGCACGAGGCACAGGCGGCAGGAGCCGAACGCTTCGAGCTGCTCGGTCGCACACAACTTCGGGATCTTTGTGCCCAGGGAGGCAGCGGCGCGCATGACCGAAGTGCCCGCGGGCACAGTGATCTCTTCGCCGTCGATTGTGAGCGTGATCAGCTTGTCACTGTCACGTCGCGGCGTACCCAGATCCGTTTCGTCGATTGAAATCATAGATTCACCGGCACAGTGATATATCAAATATAATACGGTAAAAGTGTGCTAACTCAAACCGTTATCGACCATGGGCGGGATATCATGCGCGCCGGCCAACCGCACGCAACTTAATCTCAGCCATGATCGCCACAACGTGGCCCTTACTCCTCGGCATGGGCGTCCTGATGCTGGGCGCCGGCCTGCAGGGCACACTTTTGGGCCTCCGTGCCACGCTCGAAGGATTTCCGACACCGGTCACCGGCGCCATCATGTCCTGCTACTACGTAGGGTACCTCCTGGGTACCTTCGGCGCACCCCGACTGGTACGCAAAGTAGGGCACATCCGGGTGTTTGCAGCCCTTGCTGCTGTAGCTTCGGCAGCCATCCTGGTGCAAGGTTCCTTCGTAAATGCCTTGCCCTGGGCCATCATGAGGCTGGTCTCAGGCGTGTGCTTTGCAGGCATCTACGTTGTGGCTGAGAGCTGGCTCAACGCTGGAGCAAGTCGTTCCAATCGCGGAACACTGCTCGCGATGTACATGCTGGTTCTCTATATAGGATTGGGATCCGCCCAGTTTTTACTAGTCCTGGCGAACCCCAGCACCTCGACGCCTTTCATGCTGGTCTCGGTCCTGATCTCGCTTGCGATGGTGCCCATCGTGGTGTCCTCGCACCACACACCTGAGACACAACTTCCGCTCAAGGTTCGCTATCGGGACCTATATAAGAATTCCCCCTTGGGCGTGGTGGCGGTCACGGCCTCGGGGATGATCTCCTCGACGATCTTCTCCATGGGGCCGGTGTATGCCCGACTGAGTGGCTTGGGGACGTCTGGCGTTGCCACGTTCATGGCCGTGAGCATTCTGGCCGCAGTGTTGACGCAGTATCCGATGGGTAGATTGTCGGACCGAATGGACCGGCGAACAGTCATCGCGATCGTTTGCACGATTGCTACTTTCTCTGCCGGGAGCATCGTGGTGTTCCCCCATATGCCCCACGCCGTTTTCCTGGCGGTGGCAGCAGTTTTCAGCGGTTTCGTATTGACGCTGTATTCCCTCGCTGTTTCTCACGTGAACGACAAACTGGAACCGGGACAAATGGTGGCCGCCAGCAGCGCACTGTTGTCCTTGAACGGCACGGCGGCGGCCATCGGGCCAATATTGGTCGGCAGTCTGATTGCAGCGTTTGGGCCGCAGTCGTACTTTGAAACGCTCGCAATTCTGACGGGCACGCTGACGATCTATGACCTGTGGCGCAAGACCCGTCGCAGTGCCGTGCCGGCAGCGCAGAAGGGGCCGTTCATCACAGCGCAGCCACAGGGGATGACCGGGCAGATTGTGCGGGGGGCCGAGCTCGAAAAATAGTTGCGACTTTTTTCCTCGAGCCGTGTTCTACGTACAAACGCTGACACGCTAGTGCAAAACCAGGCTGAATTCGCAACGTTCATGCAAGCCTATCAGGACATGGTCTTCTCGACGGCCGCGCGCCTCACGGGCAATGACGCCCAGGCCCAGGACATTGCGCAAGAGGTCTTCCTGAAAGCGTATGAGAACTTCCCGACTTTGCGCACCAGCCCGACCGCTGGCGGTTGGTTGAAGACAGTGGCCACTCGTCTGACTCTGAATCATCTTTCGCGGTACCGCCGACGTTGGCGGTTCTTCTCTGAGCTGACCACAGGGGAGGGGTCGGACGCCACGGAAGTCGACTTTCCAACACCTGACACAATCGTCGCCGACATCGACGCCGGCCAGCGACATGCGATTGTGGAGCAGGCGCTGCGTGAGTTGCCGGAGCACCAGCGCGTGCCGCTCGTGTTGTATCACTTTGAGGAGATGTCCTACGACGAGATTGCAGTGCAGCTGCGCATTTCACTTTCGAAGGTCAAGACTGATATTCAGCGCGCCCGGGCGTCGATGGCGAAGATCCTGGCGCGGTGCGGGATGTTGCAGGCAGCCGAGGCGCCATGAGCCGCGATCCTGACAAGCTGGAGCAACTGATTGACGGCCTGGCCCGTTCGCAACCGGCCCGTCGGGCGCCCGATTCGCTGCAGGCCCGCGTGCTGGCGCAAATCGCTTCACAGCAGGTGCAGTTGCCCTGGTGGCGCAAGGGGTTTGCCCACTGGCCGCAAGTGGCTCGCGGGTTGTTTCTGGTTGCCTCGTATGGATTTATCAAGCTGGCCATGGCGGGTGTCGTGTCAGTGATCGACTTCGTTCGGACATCCGATGTCGCCGGCGTGGAGACACTGCATCGAACCGGTGAAGCGGTGTCTGCGACTGTTACTCTCGGTTCACTGGTGTTGCACGCGATTCCGCCGGCCTGGCTCTACAGCGGCGCCGCTTTTGGGTTTGTGCTTTATGCCGTGCTGTTTGGATTGGGCACGTTTGCTTACCGCACTTTGTACGTACAACGATGAATACCAACTTCTTCAAATCTTTCCGATGCTGGGTGCTGCTGCTGTGCTGCATGCTGCTGACTGCGGCGCACGCTCAGGATGTAGCGTCCCCACCCCCGCCCGGTACCACGACGACTTTTGAATCGGCGGCGCCCGGCAAGGACCACGACGCGGCGGCTGATCATGACGATGATGACGACTGGTCGAGCTCGTCAGACGATGACACCGAGTCATCTGACCATCACCACCTGCGGCATCGGCACTCACGCGCACACAGCAACGATGTGGTATCGATCGGGCGCAAAGCGGAGTTGTCCGCGGGCGAGCACGCTGATTCCGTCGTCTCCGTATTCGGTTCCTCCACGAGCGCTGGCGATGTCGAAAATACTGTCGTCTCCGTCCTCGGAAGCTCGCGCGTAACAGGCGGGAGAGTCGGAGACTCTGCCGTTGCCGTGATGGGTAGTGTTTACGTCAACGCCGAAGTGAAGGGTGATGTTGTCGCAGTTCTGGGTAACATCGAGCTCGGGCCTGAAGCCAAAGTCCACGGTGACGTGGTTGTCGTGGGCGGCGAGCTCACCCGAGATCCGAAAGCCACAGTCGATGGTCACGTTCAGAGCGTGCTCGGCGTGGAGTGGGCGGACTTTGACTGGGTTCGCCCATGGGTCCAGCGCTGTTTGTTGTATGGCCGGCCCCTTGCATTTGCACCAGGCCTGGGATGGGCATGGGGAATAGCGCTAGGACTCCTGGCGCTTTATGTTTTTATAGCGTTCGTGTTTCGTGGCGCCGTGGACAAGTGTGTCCATACCCTCGAGACGCAGGCGGGACACTCGATTTTGGCCGCGCTGCTCCTCACGTTGGCCATCCCGGTGTTGTTTGTGCTGTTGTTTATCACCGTGCTGGGGATCGCTGCGGTGCCGTTTCTGGCCATTGCGATTCTGTGCGCCGCGGTGTTCGGGAAGGTTGTGGTGTTGGCGGCAATCGGGCGGCGCTGCACCCCGATGCTCGCGAACGATCCCACGATGCACACGGTTGTCGGCGTGCTCGTTGGTGGGGCAATCGTGATGGTGATTTACACCATCCCGTTGGTGGGGTTCATTGTTTATAAGTTGTTGGAGTTGTTGGGGTTAGGGGTGGTGGTTTATACGCTGCTGCTCAGCGTGCGGGCGGGGCGGTTGGCGCGTGCCGGTGGCGGTGGGCCCGGAACCGGTGGTGGTGGCCCGGGAGTTGGCGGCGGTGGCCGCACAACAGGGCCAGGGCCGGGCGGTGGAGCTGGTGGCGGTGGGCCAGGGGGCGCGGCGGCGCCTGGTGGCACCACATCTGGCGCTGGTGATCACGCAGGGGCCGGTGGTGCGGCGAGCCTAGGTGGCGGCGCCATGGGTCTGGGTGGCAACACGACGCGCGCATCGTATGACGCGGCGTCGGATACGGCCGCCGACGCGGGTGCCGCAGGCCCCGGCCCCCCGGGTCCCAACGCTTCAGCCCCCGGCGCGTCGATGGGCCGTGGCCAGGGTTTCACGTTCCGTAGTTCCTCTGAGGATGACGCCATGGCGAGCGATTTCACGGCAGGTAATTCCACCCCACCGCCGCGAGACCCACCGGCGAGCGGTTTCACACCACCCCCTCAGCCCCCACTCAACCTGACAGCGCTCCCCCGCGCCGGATTCGGAATCCGCATGGGCGCACTCCTATTGGACGTCGTGTTGATTGGCATCCTGCTCAATCAGTTGCATGAACGTACGAATGTGGAGCTCCTGGCGCTGGCAACCTACGGCGCTGTGATGTGGAAGCTGAAGGGTTCCACCGTCGGCGGCATCATCTGCGGGCTACAGGTCGTCCGAATCGATGGGCGCCCAATCGACTGGCCAACGGCCATCGTACGTGCGCTCGGTTGCTTCCTATCGCTGGCCGTCGTCGGCCTGGGATTTATCTGGATTGCCATCGATAGTGACAGGCAATCGTGGCACGACAAAATCGCGGGTACGGTCGTAGTGCGGGCCCCCAAAGGCTCTTCGCTGTTGTAGCCAGCGCGGTCGTGCGGGCCCCATTGG
>JAXDQF010000246.1:0-2647 GCA_034668025.1 Gammaproteobacteria bacterium
GCCAATTGGCCTCGCACCGGAGTGATGGATTGATCGTTGAACAGTGCGCGCGAGCCGTACCCAGTTGCATTGATCAGAGTCTTTTGGCGCAACCGGGCGAAATCGGCCGGCGAGTGAAATTCCATAACCTCGATCTGACCGCCGCTGGAGAGGAAGTCTGCCGTTAGCATTCGGGCATATGCGTTGAGATTGAACATCATCATCGTATTGCGCCATAGATTGCGGGCACCGAGTGAATGGCTGCCCGGCCCAAGATTCTCGCTTCGTGGTATCAGGTCGCCGATCAACTCGCCTTGCAGGTGTGCGAAAGGTGGCCGGTCATCTTGCGGCGCACCGCGCCGACGTTGAGCGTCCGGCTCATCGGATACGAAGTAGTTGTCGATGAACTCGACCGGGTTGCCCGGCAGACCGAGCAGGGTCTGATAGGTCAGTAAGGACTGACGGGCCATGCTCTCCCATAATTGCTTGAAGGAAGGCGTGGCGTGCTCCTCGAGACAAATCCTCGAATCCGGGGTCCATAGGCCGGTGGCCAGCGACGAGCGGACGTTGGGGGGCAGTTCCTTGGCATAGATGGTGACATGGCCGCCGGCGCGCTGTAACAGCAGGCCGGAGGTCAGCCCCAAAGCGCCACAGCCGATCACCGCGATATCGCGCTCACCAGTGGCCACAGCTTTTTGCACGGCGATGCCGCTCGATCCCCAGGACAGCGACCATCCGCTTCCGCCGTGACCGTAGTTGTGAATGACAGTCTTTTGTCCGACCTGCTCGACGTCGAGGCGCGGACCCTGCGCGCGAAAGGGTCGGGTGCAGACGGTTATGGCCGTGATGCGGTCGGGGCTGGCATGAAGCGGCGGCAGTTGCAAGGTTGGCGTGGGCGGCATTCCGCGTTTGGTGCCCACGGCGTTGATGCTGCAGCTTTCGAGGGCGCCAACAAATAACGCGGCCCCTGCTCCGGCCAACAATCCGCGACGTCCGATCGAAGTTCCCATGCAATGCTTCCCGCTGCTGTAGGAAATTTCATTGTACCTGGGTCGCCGCGCCGATCCGGTGGTGCGAATGTCGACGGGACTTTGGACCCTGAATACCGGCCACTAACGGCCAGACTGCTCTGCGATCTCCCCTTGCGCTGCGTGACCGCACGGGACGCGAGCATTTATCCCGACGCCGGCCTCAGGACCTCGTACAACAATAGACTGCCGGCCACTGCGGCATTGAGAGAGTCGAGGTTATCCTGCATGGGGATGCGCACTAGCCGATCACAAAGAGTACGCTGTTCAGCAGTGAGCCCGCGTCGTTCCTCACCTATCATCAGCATTACACGCGCGCCGTAGTGTGTTCGGTTGAACAACACGTCGCCGTCGGGTGAGGCGCCGATCACCTGAACGCCATGCTCCTGTGCCGCGCCTTTGTCATGTCACGATGATCGGCCGGCCGCGAGTGATGATCAAAGTATGCTCAAACTGTGCGCCTCGACTTCCGTCGGGCGAGCGCAAGGTCCATCCATCGATGTCCTCGACCGCCAACGTCGCGCCCGTTGTCAGAAACGGCTCGATCGTGATTACGAGCCCTTCTCGCAGTAGCGTTCGGTCGTGTCGGTGAAACGTATTCGGAACCTGAGGATCTTCATGAATGAAGCGTCCAACGCCGTGGCCGCAGAGATTGCGAATGACCCGGAAACCGCACCGCTTCGCTCGACGTTCGACAGCACGGCCGATATTGCGCACCGGCGCACCCGCCCGTGCCTGCGATAGACCGTCTTCAAGCGCGAGCCGTGTCGCACCCAACAACGCGCTCGCCTGCGCAGAGACCGCTCCAACCGGGAAGCTGGCTCCAGTATCTGCCCAGTAGCCATCGAGCTCTGCTGAAACATCGATGTTGACCAGGTCGCCCGCACACAGCACCACTTGCGATGACGGGATGCCATGAGCCAGCTGATCGTTCACGCTGATGCACGTGGTTCCCGGGAATCCATACGCAAGCTGCGGAGCTGACCGGGCGCCGTAGCGGTCCAGAATTTCCTTTCCGACAGCGTCGAGTTCCGCGGTAGTCACGCCTGGGGCGACACGAGCACCCATGGCATCACGGGCCGCGGCAACAGCGGCACCCGCCCGTTTCAGGCCTTCAATATCTTGCTCGCCAGTGATCGACATCATCTGCTCCGAAACTGGGCGATAGTGCTACTCGTCCAACCGTATCACGATGCCCTGGACCACCGCCATGGCGGACCCGAGTGCGTTTCTCATCACCTTACGCGGATCCGTACCGGGACCGCAGGAACAGCGTGCACTGCTTCCTCGAAACTGCTTTCTGCGCCGGAGACCGAAGGCGCCGGTCAACGTCATGGTTCTGGATGGATTGCGTGTAGTCGGGCAAACTGCACCATGGCACAGCTCCGCTCAGCACCGCCCCCCGCCAAGATCAAACTGGTTGCCTTTGACGTCGACGGCACGCTCCTGAGGGGCCCGACAATCTGCGACTGCATCGCCGCCGGGATCGGCAAACAGAAGGAGATGGAGGCCATCGAGCGAGGACTGACCTCGACAGTTGAAATAGCCGCGGCGCGCACGAAGATGGTCTGCTGGTATCGACCCCATGACCGGGCCACACTGCTCCGGCATGTTCAGACGGCGGCGGTGTTGGCCGCTGG
>JAXDQF010000247.1:0-4185 GCA_034668025.1 Gammaproteobacteria bacterium
GGTCGGTCTGGATCCCCTCCGACTTGAAGGATGCCGCCGCGGTGGAAATGACGATCGAGCAGATCGACCTCGTCAAACGCATCACAGCGCACTATCCGAACGATCTCGAGATGGCCTACACGGCCGCGGACATCGTGCGTATCGAGCACGCGCACCGCATTGCCTCGCTGATCGGAGTCGAGGGTGGGCACCAGATCGGTAATTCACTGGCCGCTCTGCGGCAGTTCTATGACCTGGGCGCGCGGTACATGACTTTGACCCATTCAATGAATACCGCCTGGGCGGATGCGGCAACCGAGGCGCCGGCCCACAATGGCCTGACCCCGTTTGGCCGCGTCGTGGTCACCGAAATGAATCGTCTGGGGATGTTGGTCGATTTGAGCCACGTGTCACCGAAGACGATGAAGGACGCGCTGGAGGTAACCCAGGCGCCCGTGATTTTCTCGCATTCGGGTGCGCGCGCGCTGATAGATCACCCCCGCGATGTGCCGGATGATGTCCTCGCCCTGGTGGCCAGGAATCACGGCATCGTGATGGTCAATTTCTTCCCGGGTTACGTGTCACAGGAACGGGCCCGCTGGGATGCTGAAATGGCCGCGGAGAAGGCGCGCGAGGCCACTCCCCCCTTCGGCGGACTCTATATCGGGCAGCCCGATAGAGCCAAGGCCGCTTTTGCCCAATGGCTCACGGCCCACCCCAAACCCGTTGTCACGCTGAGCATGGTGGCCGACCACGTGGAGCACGTCGCGAAGGTCGCCGGTAAGGATTGTGTTGGGTTCGGATCGGATTTCGACGGAATTCCCGAGGCGCCTGAGGGACTCGACGCCGTCGACAAGTACCCTGCACTGTTGGCCGAGCTGGCGCGCCGCGGCTGGAGCTACGATGATCTCGTCAAGGTGTCGGGGGGTAATCTTTTACGGGTGATGCGTGGTGCGGAGTCGGTTGCTCAGCGGCTGCGAGCAACGACGCCAGCGTCGAATGCCACGATTGCGATGGACGGCAAGAAGTAGTTCGGGTTGCCCGCCGACTCATTCGGGCAGCTTGCCGGCGAGGGTTTTGCGGTTGATTTCGGTGATGCTGTGGGCGCCCGTCAGCGTCATTGCTACTCGCATCTCGCGCGCGATCAGATCGAGCAACTGAGTCACGCCCGCTTCGCCTCGTGCCGCCATTGCGTACAGCCATGCGCGGCCAAGCAACACGCCTTTCGCACCCAGGGCCAACATCCGAACAACGTCCAGACCAGACCGCACGCCCGAATCGGCCAGCACGGTAAGTCTGTCTCCCACCGCTTCAGCGATGGCCGGCAGGGCTCGGGTACTCGACAACACTCCGTCGAGCTGCCGCCCGCCATGATTCGACACGACGATGCCATCCGCACCGATATCAACAGCAGCACGGGCATCTTCCGGATCGAGAATTCCCTTCAGGATGAGCGGCCCTTTCCAACGTGCGCGGATCCAGTCGAGGTCCTTCCACATGATCGACGGATCGAAGTTGGCACCGAGCCAGCCGATGTAGTCATTCAAGCCGCTCGCCTTGCCGAGCAGCGGCTCCAGGTTTCCGAGCCGGTGGGGACGGCCATGCAGACCGACATCCCAGGCCCAGGCGGGTTTGCCGATGGCCTGGAGGATCCTGCGCAATGGCGCATGGGGGCCTGACATTCCAGAGTGTGCGTCACGATATCGCGCACCCGGAATTGGCATATCAACAGTGAACACCAGCGTCTTGACGCCCGCCGCCTGGGCCGTTGCCAGCAAGTCCCGCATGAAGGCGCGGTCGCGCAGCACATAAAGTTGAAACCAGACATACTCGTTGCCGGCGGCCCGCACGACTTCATTCAGTGAGCACAGTGACACCGTCGACAGGCAGAAAGGGATCCCGGCCGCCTTCGCGGCTCGCGCAGCCTGGGTCTCGCCGCGGCGGCGAAACATACCGGCGATCCCGACTGGACCCAGCATTACGGGCAACGGGCGCTGTTGGCCGAACAGCGTCGTCGTGAGATCGACGGTACCGCCGCCCATCAGCACTCTCTGCCTGAGCGCCACCTCCCCGAGGTCGAGAACGTTGCGCTGCATCGTGTACTCGCTGTTGGCGCCGCCATCAGCGTAGTCGAACAAAAAGCGGGGCAGGCGCCGCCGGGCCGCCTCTCGAAAATCGAGCGTCGAGGAAATAATCATCCGGGCAGTTTAGCGGTCAGCGTGATCCGTGAGGCGAAAAACCCTTTCCATTTCTATCCACGTGCCGTCCGGACCGGCTGCGGGAACAGGTTGCTGAAAGGTTTTCATGAGGGCGATCCAGCGCTGCACGTCAGGATTGGCCGCATCGGCGCGCGCCTTGTGCTCGCTCGAATAGGAGTCGCCGGCTTCGATGAGCATGAACATCCGGTTCCCGGCCCGGTAGATCTCCATGTTTTCGATTCCGGAGTCCAGGATGGATCGGATGATCGGCGGCGGCGTCCGACCGGGCTGATGCCAGGCCTCATATTCCGCAATCAGCCTGGCATCGTCGACGAGGTCCAGCGCGAGGGCAAACCTACGTGTCATCCGTTTGACCACCCACCGTCGATGATATGTGTTGCGCCCGTAGTAAACGCGGATGCATCGCTCGCGAGATACAGCGCCAGCTCGGCGATCTCTTCCGCTTTCGCAATACGACCCATCGGTTGGCGGCTGATGAACTCCGCGCGGGCCTTCGCCGCATCCCCGGTCGCGGCCAGGCGCTGATCGAGCGACGGCGACTGGACGGTTCCCGGGCAGATCACATTACAGCGGACGCCCTGCTTCACGAAATCCATCGCCACCGACCGGGTCAGACCGATGACTGCAGCCTTCGAGGCGCCGTACACAAATCGGTTGGGTACCCCGAGAATGGAGCTGGCCACCGACGACATGTTGATGATGGATCCGCCGCCGCGCGCAATCATTCCGGGGAGGAAGTGCCGAATCATCCGGTAAGCCGACTTCACATTCAGGTTGAAGGAGAAGTCGAAATCCGCTTCCTCTGTCGTGAGCAGCGTCCCCGCGTGCACGAATCCCGCGCAGTTGAACAGCACGTCGACTGCACCAACTTCGCGGCTCAATGCCTCAATCGCGGGGCCGTCTGTCAGATCGACCTGGCGAGTTTCCATGCCCGTCAAAGTAGATAGTGCCGCGGCGTTGATATCTACCGCGATCACACGTGCGCCCTCTTTTGCGAACAATTCAGCGGCGGCGCGCCCGATTCCCTGGCCTGCCGCGGTGACCAGGGCAATTTTGTTTTTCAGTCGGCTCATGTTCGTAGTGTTGCAACTCGTGAGGCAGTGGGTTGAGAAACTTCCGGAACGGGCGCATCCGGGCGAATGAGGCCGGCCGCGCGCAGCTCAGTCCATAGTGCCGGCGGGATCGGGCGGCACACGTAGTCAACAGCCTTTCTAACCTCGTCGCTCGATCCCAATCCGGCAACCACGCACAACACCTGAGGGTGCGCCAATGGAAACTGCAGCGCCGCGGCGGGAAGCGGCACATTGTGGCGGGCACAGACTGCTTCAATTGCTGCAACGCGCGCGACGATCTGCGGCGCCGCGGCCGCGTAATTGTAGTTGGCCGCGCCCGGTTTTCCCACGCCCGTGGCGAGAATGCCGGAATTATAAGGACCCCCGACAATAACCCGCACACCGCGCCGCGCGCACAGGGGCAGGAACGTCTCCAGCGATTGTTGCTCGAGGAGAGTGTATCGCCCGGCAAGCATGACAACATCGAAGTCGCCTTCCGCGAGCGCCTCCTCGCACACCTCCCATTCATTTACTCCAATGCCGATTGCACCCACGGCACCCGCTGAGCGAAGCTCGGTCATGGCCCGATAGCCGCCCGTCATGAACTCCGCGAATCGCTGCGGATGATTGTCGCCGTGGGCAAACCGGCCGATGTCATGAACATACAGGATATCGATCCGTTCGCGCTGCAAGCGCCGCAGGCTGTCCTCGTAGGTACGCATAACGGAGTCATACGTGTAGTCAAACTCGCTTTCGTAGGGCTCGAGAGTCACGAAACCCTGCCGCGGGCGACTCAGATCGATCCTGGATTGCGGGACGAGCTTGCGCCCCGCCTTCGTGGACACGATCAGTTCCTGGCGCGGATCGAGCTCGCGAAGCGCCGCCCCCAGGCGCTTCTCACTGAGGCCGAAACCATAGTGAGGAGCCGTGTCGAA
>JAXDQF010000248.1:0-74659 GCA_034668025.1 Gammaproteobacteria bacterium
ACCTCGGGGCAGGATCCCTGCGTGGAGGTGACGATGGGACAGCCGCACGCCATCGCTTCCAACAGCGGAATTCCGAATCCTTCATACAGTGACGGCAACACAAACGCGTCCGCCATGCTGTATAGAACCGGCAGATCTTCTTCCTCCACAAAGCCCGTGGGGATCACGCGATCGTGCAGGGAGTATTTGTCGATCGCCGCGAAGTCAGGCTCGGTCTTGTAGTGCTTGATACCGGAGATGACGAGGCTGTGAGGCACGCGGTCGCGAAGCTTGGCAAACCCCTCCACGAGCCCGCGCACGTTCTTCATCGGGTAGATGCGACCGACATACAGTATGAATTTCTCGGGCAGCTTGTAGCGCTCCCGGGCCCTCGCCCGGCGCTCGGGATCTTCCACGCGATGAAAGTCGGTCCGGAAACCGTGGTAGACCGTCGCCACCTGCGACGGGGGCAGATTCAAGCGTTCAACGGCGATTCGGGTCGCATCGTGGGAGACCGAGATGATGCGCGCTGCCTTGCGGCAAAAGAGGGGCAGCGACACCTTGTGGTACATCCGGTCGAAGAAGTAATAGTTCTGCGGAAACGCCAGCCAATCGGCACCGTGCATGACGAAAATGGCCGGCGCGCCCGTCAGCAGCGGAACCGAGTGTTTGAGATTGATAACTACGTCACAATCGTATTGGCGCACCGCGCGCGGAACCTGGACTTGATCGAAAATCAGTTTCGACGGGCTTGCCAACACCACCGGGTGGGCATTGGGGAACTCCCGGAAGCGCGCGCCCAGGGCCGGATCCGCAATAAAAAGGTAGTACTCGTTTACCCGGTCGATCCGCAACAGCGCGTTCAGCAGGCTGCGCGTATATTCGCCCGGTCCGCCGACGTCGGTCAGGCTCCGGAGCATGACGCCGATCTTCATGGTTTAATTGAAGTCATATCTCGAGGCATTATAGATGAACCGCTGCGGCCAATAGCGACGCTACCAACAAAACCATAAAAGCTTTCAACGATCTTTCATGAAGGATTCAACACGTCCCGCACCCGTGGTGTACTGGCTCACCGAGGCCTTCTTCCCGCCCCTGGTCGGTGGCCAGGAGCTGATCGCCTCCCATCTGGCGCAGGGATTATACGGGCGCGGATTCCAGGTGCAGGTCATCACGCGGCAGACCATCCCGGCCAGCCCGGCACGGGAGAACGTCAACGGTGTCGAGGTACGGCGCGTCAACCCGGCCGGCATGCTCAAGGGCAAAGGCTTCGCCGCCCTGTTCCCCGTACTGGAATTCCTGGCGAAACTGATCTGGATTCTGCTCAAGGAGGCTTCCCGCTACGACGTCGTGATCGTATCGGGCGCAAAGATCATGCCGCTGGTGGTGGTGCCGTTGTGCGCACTGTTGCGCAAGAAATGCATCATTCGCGCGGAGTCGTACTTCGAGCTGCATGAAACCATCTCCACCGAAAGCATGCGGTCCATGGGCTCGCGGCGCGGGAAGGTCGTGTTCAGCTTTCTGGAGAACGCGCGCAACCGCGTGTTGCGCAAAGCTGACGCTGTCATTGCGATTTCAGCGCAGATCCATGAAGAGTTGCTGAAGCGCGGGGTTGCCTCGACCCGGATCGTATCGATTCCCAACGGCGTGAGTCTGCGGAAATTCCGGCCGATCTCCCTCCCGGAGCGCACGGCCCTGCGTGCCCGGCTTTCGATACCTGACGATCGTGTCATCGTGTTGTATGCGGGACGGTTGGCGCGAGCCAAGGGTGTGCCGCTGTTGAT
This sequence comes from Gammaproteobacteria bacterium, assembly GCA_034668025.1. Lineage (GTDB taxonomy): Bacteria > Pseudomonadota > Gammaproteobacteria > Steroidobacterales > Steroidobacteraceae > 13-2-20CM-66-19. The sequence goes on from JAXDQF010000248.1 coordinate 1,764, forward strand.
CGATGCGTGGCCCACGCTGTTCGCCAAGCATCCCGAGCTCTACCTGGTGGTTGTCGGTTCGGGAAATCGCTCCTTTGACGACTGTGAAGCCCAGGTCAAGGAGCGTGTGCAACAGATGGGACTGGAGCGCGATGTCGCCTTTTTCCCGGAAACCGACGCGGTTGTCGACTATCTGCAGGCAACCGATGCGTGGGTGTTTCCAACCGAGTATGAGGGCTTTAGTCTCGCCCTTGCCGAAGCGATGGGTTGCGCATTGACGGTTCTTGCGACATCCGTCGGCGCCGCGCCGCAGTTGATCCAGCACGGACGCAGCGGATTTCTCTTTCCACCGCTGGAAACACAAGCTTTGATCAACGTTTTCGAAGAGGCGTTGAAAGTTCGCGAGCAGTGGCCAGCGATAGGAGCCGCCGCTCGTGAGGCCGTCGCGCCCTACGATCTCGATCTGATCGCCACTCGCTATGCAGAGCTGTGCCGTTCCCTGTCAGAACAGTTTCCGCACACGGCGCATCACCATTCGCCGTAGCACTCGTCGAAACTCCGCTCCCGAGAACGCCAGGCGCTTACCGTCCACCAGCGTCATCCCGCCCACTGCCGACAGAGTATGTAGACCATCCGGATAAGGTCCGTTGGTGTCTGGGGCCACGAACGCGGCGGGCACCTCGCGAAAAGTGGTGGTGGTCAGTGCGACGACGCGATTGATAACAACTCGTGAGCCGTACGTAACTGACGAATCCTGTGCTGGCCGATAGAGCACACCCGCGGATACAAACGGTGTTCCGGCGGGTCGCGCTGAGGACACGTCAGTCTTCACCGGGTTGGAGGGATGAGCAGTCCAGGGTCCCGTGATGTCGGTGGCGTACCACAGATGAAGGTCCGCGCCGAGTTGCGCTCCCCCCGGATCCGAGGCTCCCGCCAGCCACCACAGCTCACCGTGCCGGAACAGAGTGGCATCCACAACAGTTGCATCCGGGATCAACGTCGCAATCCTGACCCACCGGTCAGGAAATCGTTCCAGTCCATATAGTGCGACTTCCCGCGCACCTTGCGTTTCCGGAATGCACAGCAGTCGGCCCGCGTGCTCGAAGACCGCTGGATACGACAGATGAACGCGCGGCACCGGCCCTATGGTTACAGGAACGCGGGACCCTGAGCCGAATGGTTGGATTGCCGCGATCGTGCCGATGGCATCGCCGCCATAGTTGAGATATTCGCAAAACACGGTCAGCTGACCGTCGCGCACCCATCCAAACGGATCCGCCACAAACTCACCGGGGCCCGGTGTCGGCAGCCACTTGATCGGCTTGCGCTCGCGCTGCGGATGAACGAAGTCCTCGATCGGCTGCTCGACGATGCCGATGTTCCAGTGATCGTGCTCGATCCACGGCCGCATGCCGCGGCTCGCGAGATACCACGCCATCCGGATTACAAATCGCAGCACACCTTTATTACAGGGAGGACCATTGAGCATCGGCCTGCCGCGCAGCGGCGCATCCTGGAGGTACTGTATATCTCCACTGAGAATGTCCCGGCACACCTGCACGGGCCAGTGTTTGAATCGATTCAACAACTGGTCGCGGTTGGCGGCGTAAGAGAATTGCCGCGTGCTCAAACTTCCCCGGCGTAGAGCAATGACCTCGTCACGCTCCGCGGTTACCCGGGAAAGCATCGCCCCGGTCACCTTCGCGTTCCGATACACCTCCCAGAACCCGGGAGGTGAGCCGCGGAACTGCTGCCAGTCGCCAAACTCAAACGTCCACACCCCGTAATATGCAATTGAATGTAACTCATGCACAGGCGCTGCGCTGAAGCTCAATACGAAATCCAGTTGCAGCGCACTGATCTCGGCAGCCGCTGCCGCAGCCAACTGCACGACACCGCCGGAGCCCGCACTTTCCGGCAGCTCGAGGGTCGGTAGAGTTGCGAAACTCGCTGGCAGCTCGGCTATGCTGGCGGGACTTCCCGGGGCAACGCTGCCGAGATACCGGAACAGGCCACCCGCACGCCGTGCGTGCGAGGGGCGGTGAACAAGAAGGACAGTGAGCACGGCACCCGGCAATGACTGCAACTGCTGCAGGCACTCGAGCTGCCACAGTTGCAACTGCCGGTTGTCACATAGAACTCCGAAATGCACCACGGCGTGTGTTGCGGCTGTTTTCACATATCATCCAAAGGTTTACGCCGCGGCGATTGTCGCACACGGCGGTTTGAGGAGTTGCTGATGACGCGAGGCGAGTACGCGAGGCGCCAGATCGAGGCACGTATCTACCGGGACGCCATCGGGGAATCACCCGGTGCCAAGTGGCAAATGATCCTGCCGTTTTTTACGGAACAGGGCTTCGCAGCGCGCGTTCTACGCAAGCGGCTCGGATTACCAACGCCTCTCAACACCACGGACCGCATCGTCATGGAGCAAGACGTCTTTCCCGAGTACGCGCGCGATCCGTCAATCGGGCGCATGCTGTTCGTCGGCTGCGGCACGTACACGGCCCATTACCAACGCCTGTACTTCCCCAACAAAGACTTCTGGACGATCGAGCCGGACCCGTCGGCCGCGAGCTACGGTGCGAAACAGCACGTGATTGCGCCTCTCGAGGAGCTCGAACGTCATTTTCCGCCCGGACATTTCGATCTGATCATCTGTAACGGGGTTTATGGGTGGGGCCTGGATCGCCACGACCAATTGGAAGCCGGCTTTGCGCAATGCCATTCGCGGTTGCGGGACGACGGCCATCTGTTCTTTGGTTGGGATGACATCCCGCAACGGGCCCCCGTCGCACTGGACACGGTGTCCAGTCGGGCACAGTTCCGGAAATACACGTTCCCGCCGTTGGGCACCTGGCGCTATCTGACCGACACACTGTACCGACACACTTTTGACTTTTATCGCAAGTGAGCCACAAACGAATCAACGATGTCTGCTACTGGAGTGCCTGCATACTCCTGCTGGGCATTGTTGTTTTCGGAATGACCCGGCCCCTTCTGGCCATCGGACGCTATATACCGCTGGATCCCAATGAGGGTTGGAACGCCTACTTCGGCGATGCAGCCATCAACGGCGGGTTGTTGTATCCGCCGGCGGACGCGCTGATTACCAACAACTATCCACCGCTGTCGTTCTACGTCGTCGGCGCGATCGGTCATCTGACAGGTGACAACATCTTCGCCGGCCGGGTCATCGCCCTGCTCAGCCTGTTGTTTGTTACCTGGAGCATTTACCACTGGCTGCGGATCACCGGGTCCGCCAGGCGAATCGGACTGTTGGCTGCCGGTATATTCCTGGCTTATGCCGTGACCTACGGCCGCGACTACGTCGCGATGGACGACCCGCAGTGGCTGGCACACGCCCTGATGATGGCGGGCCTGCTCGTCCTGTGGAAAGGCAAGGACGACACCCGCCACATCGTCCTGGGCGCGATCCTGATGATGGCCGCGGGATGGACCAAGCACCTGTTGATTCCTTTACCCGTCACCGTCTCGCTGTGGCTGCTGTGGCGCTCGCGACCTGCCTTCGCCAAATGGGTGCTGAGCGCAACCATTACCTTGGCAGTAGCAGCGGCACTCGCGTGGTGGCTGCACGGGATGAGGTTGTTCGAAAGCCTGGATGAGCCCCGCCAATACATGCGGTGGAAGGCCATCGGACAGGCTATGGCGGCCCTGCGGTGTTTCACCCCCCTGGTGGTGCTCTGGCTGGCCGCATTGGCGAACGAGCGGCTGAATGAGCGACTCGGATTCCTCAGCACCTACCTGCTCATCTCGGGTGGCATCGGACTGTTTGCAGCCGGGGGCGCCGGTGTCGACGTGAATTCGTTCTTCGACCCGTTGATCGCTTTTTGCCTGGTCGCAGGCGTGGCTGTTGAGAGTTTATGGACTCCCCGGTTGTCCTGGGGGGCCCCCGCGGCGCTCGCGACGGCAATCTGTATCGTAAGCTACACCGTGACACTGGCACCGCTACAGCTTCGGGAGATCCGCAGCGTCGACGCTGACGAGCAGGCCGCCCTGCTCGACATTCAAGTCATCCGTGCCGACAGTCACGGCCACGCTGCCTGCGAGATGCTGAATCTGTGCTATTGGGCCAAGAGCGATTTCATGATGGATTTCTTCTATTTCGGCCAGAAGCTCAAAACCGGTGTGCTGCCGCGGACCGCCTGCGCCGATACCTTCGAGTACGGCAACATCTCCCTGGTGCAGCTCGAATCCAATCCGCGCTTTCGCGCCAAACTGCTCCCCAACGACTGCGATGCGCTGATCACGTCCACTTATCATTCGGTTCATCAATCGAGCTTCGGACCTCTGCTCATGCGCACGGGTATAACCGCTTCCCGTAACTGATGAGACACCTCGTTCTTTGGGCAGCCTGTGCCGTGGCGCTGGTCGGCTGCGCTTCGCTGCGCGGACCGGGCACCCCTTCGCCAGGGGCGAGCGCAGATTGCCCCAGCCCAGCGCCGACGCAAGGCGCGCCCTACTGCAAGAGCCGTTATATCGATTCGATCGAGTTCGATTGGGCGGGCGGTTATACCGAGCCCAATGGCAGTGACTTGTGGCCGGTGACCTGGGGCAAGGATGGCAACGTGTATACCTTCTTCGGCGACGGCGGCGGATTCGGCGGCGACAATCGCCGCGGCCGAGTCAGCTTCGGCGTTGCGATGCTGACGGCTCCCCCGCCATTGAGCTCCACGAGCGTAAAAAACGTGTACGGCGGCTACCAGGCTGTCCATCCCTCCACCCTCGACGGCAAGGCCGGCTCGATCATTTCAGTCGGAAACGACTTCTACACACTCGGTGGCCTCTACGATGCGCACGATCTGCAGGGCGTGTCGGGGCACAAGTCGGGCGCGCCCAAACGCACTCAACTCGGATATTCCAAAGGAAACGCACATTCCTGGCAGGCCGCTTCGTGGACGTTCTGCAGCAGCGGCCCGGAAACTCCCGTGGGTGCCTTTTGCCCGGTTGGATTCGTAAACTACGGCCCCGGCAATGCCGGCGCGCCGGATGGCTATGTGTATCTGCTGGGAATTGCCAACTCACGCAGCTGGTGGGAGGGCGACGAAGGCCCTGAGGTCATGGCGGAGTTGGGTCGCACGGCCGCGGCGCCTGCGGCCGCGACCAAAGCACCCGACACCAGCGCCAACACGTACCTGGCTCGTGTCTCGAAGCATCACGTGTTGCAACGCGACGCGTATCGCTATTTCGCGGGAGTCGACGCCAAGGGCCGCCCCGTTTGGAGCGACGACCGGAAACAGATGCAACCGGTGTTCACCGATCGCAATCCCAGCCAACTGAGTACGTTGGAGAGTGCCATCTATAACCCGGGCATCCGGCGCTACATCGCAACCGCGCAGGGCGCCTACATCGGCCAGACATCCTTCTATGATGCACCGCAGCTGTGGGGTCCCTGGACAACGATCTCCTACAACAACATCGATCCTCAGACCGGAGCCGGCGGTTGGGCCAATCTGGGCAAGGCCGGGGGTGGCTCTCTTGGTGTGCACATCGTGAATGCATGGACGAGTGCCGATGGGTCATCCTTGTGGATGACCTATTCTTCGGATGGCAAGGCGCCGGCGGACGCCCTGTTCCCACCTCCCGGGACAATGCTCGATTCCTTCAACCTCGTGCGCGCTCACCTGGCTCTAAAGCCGCGCTAGTTAATTGGAAAAAGTCGCCTGCGGCGCTTTTTCGGACATCGACTTCGTTGCCGCCGGCAAAAGGCGTGACTTTTGCCAGCTGCGTCCAGGTGCTTCATGCGTTGCAAGTCCGACACCCTCAGAATTTGACTTCTTCTGGCGTTGTCTCTCAATTCGGGGGCGTTTCTTGGACAGGCGCAAATCAGGGCCGCTAATATCCTGGCCCGCGCCCCTTCAGTCACAGGCCCGATACCGATGACGGACAAGCTCATTGCCGCCGACTTTACTGTCGCCAGTGATTTCACTGTAGTCATCCCCACGCTGGGTCGGCAATGCCTGAAAGAATCTGTGCAAGCCATCGTCGACGGAACTGTCCGGCCGGCGGAAATCATCCTGTCACACCAGGGAGCCGTCGGCAGCATGGATGCCATGATGCAGGACTTCAGCCGACTGCCCGTCAAGGTCCGCTACCTGCACTCGGACCAACGTGGAGCGGCTGCCGGACGCAACACGGGCATCCGCCACGTAACAACCCCCTTTTTTGCTTCCACCGACGACGACTGCACTGTGGCACCCCGTTGGCTGGAGGAGATCGTCCAGGCGCTGAAGCACTATCCGCGGGCTATCGTGACGGGCCGCGTGCTCGCCAGCGAAGACGGTGCGCCTTCGACCAACAACTCGAGTGCCACCAGGGTGTTCCGCTCATTGCCGCTGAAAGGCGATCATTTCGCGGGCGGCAATTTCGCGACGGCGGTTGCGGTGTTCGAGGACTCGGGCCCGTTCGATGAGACGGAGCTGTTGCGTTACTGCGAAGACCCGGAGTGGTCCTACCGCGCGCTGGTCAAAGGCTACGAGATCCGTTTCATTCCTGAGATCACCGTCACCCACCTGCACTGGCGCGGCGCTGCCGACATGAGCCAGGTGTATTCGCAGTACGCGTATTCCCAGGGAGGTTGGTTCGGACGCCGGATCCGGCGATTCGATGCCACCTTTCTCGTGCGGCTCGGATACGAGCTGACACGTGGAGCAAAGCGGTGGTGCGTGGGTGCGGTCCAGGGCGATCTGCTACGCAAGGTCAACGGCCGGGCATTCGTGGTTGACCTGCTTCGGGGCGTGGCGGCAGGCTGGAATGGACATTAAGGCAGACGCCGAACCCGCGAATCCACCGGACCCAACCGTAAGCTCAGCCGCAAACGACGAGAAGCGCGCCGGCAAGGCGCTGGTGTGGAAAGCCGCGCAGCTGGGCACGAGCAAGGTTGTGTATCTGCTCGGTACCCTCGTGCTCGGACGCCTGCTTACTCCCAATGACTTCGGATTAGTTGCCATTGCAACGGTGGCCATCACCACGGTGATGACGGCGACCGAGACCGGCATGACCAATGCGCTGGTGCAGGCAACCCACCGCGAGCGCGAGCACTACGATGTTGCCTGGACCATCGGCCTGATTCGCGGCTCGCTGGTATGCGCAGTGCTCTGTCTCGCCGCGCCCTTCGTAGCCTCATTGTTTGGCGACCCGCAGGCCACGCCGCTGGTGCGGATGATGGCCTTTCTGCCGCTGCTCAACTCGATCAACAGCCCGCGCATGACCGATCTGATGCGCGAGCTGAAGTTCTCACGGATCGCCGTCGTCGCGATGTTTGCGGTCCTCGTTGAGGTTGGGACGTCCATTTCACTGGCGGCCCGGCTGGGAGGTGGCGCCATCATCCTGGGCAAACTGGCGGGAGCCATGACCACCGCGGTTGCGAGTTACATTGTTGCGCCCTACGCACCGCGATTCCGGCCCAGCTTTGCATCGGCCAAACAGCTCGTTGCATTTGGACGCTGGCTGTTCGCCATCGGCCTGACCGCGGTCATCTCGGAGCTGTTCATCAAGGTGGTCATTGCCAGGAGCCTGAGTGTGCCCGCGTTGGGACGCTTCTCGCTGGCTGACCGGTTGGCCGAAACCCCAACACAGATGGCGAATGAATCGATCGGCGCGGTCGCGTTCCCCCTGTACGCGCGCCTGAAGTCAGATCCCGCGCGTCTCGAGACAGCAGTGCAGGCGCACTTCATCGGCCTCATGTTCCTGCTGCTCCCGGCCACCGGCCTGATCATCGGAATCGCGCCCGCTCTGGTGGAGCGCGTGCTCGGCCCGGCCTGGGTGGGCACCTCCCCCATGATCGTCCTGCTGGCGATCGGCTTTGCCTGTGAAGTTTCTTTCAACGTCGTGTATTTCCTGCTTCAGTCCTTGGGCTGGGGTGCTCGACTGTTCGCTGCCGAGCTGACGCAATACATCGTCCTCATCGCTTCCGTGGCGCTGCTGGCCGGCCCCTTCGGATTGTTCGGTATCGGCGCGGCCCGCATCCTCACAGCCGTAGTGGTCGCCTTCGCAGGAGCCAAGGCAGCGCCTCCGATGTTTGGTACGATACTGCGCAGAACGTTCCGAACTGCAGTGGTGCTCGTCATTCTTTCGTCGCTTGCCGGCGCCGCAGCCTGGTTCGGAGCCTCGGTCGTACCCGGAACAGTGGGAGTTGCCGCCGGCCTCGTCGCGGGCGGGATTGGCTATTTTTTGCTCGTGTTGCTGACGGATGAGCCGTTGAAGCTGGGCGTGCGCCCGGCCTTGTCGTTGTTTTTCCCGGTGCTTGCGAAAGGATCCCAGAACATTGCCCGTTGATCCAAGACTGCTCGGCCGCCTGGTGGTGGTCTCGCCCCATCTGGACGATGCCGTGTTGTCATTGGGTGCCACCCTCGCACATGCCGTCGAGTCCGGGGCGACTGTTGAAGTCCTTACCGTGTTCGGCTGCGCGTTGGGCTCGAGTGCACCCACCGATGACTGGGACCGCAAGTCAGGTTTCACCACCGAAGGCCAGGCCGCGCAACAACGCCGCATCGAGGATAAAACTGCCTGCTCCATCCTGGGAGTGGCGCCGCGTTGGTTTGATTTCGGTGCCCAACCGTACGACCGCCGCGCCAGCATGGAGGAAGTTGTATCCGCAGTTGTGGCCGCAACCGCCGGTGCCGACACGGTGCTGGTTCCCGGGTTTCCCCTCGCGCATGCCGATCACGCGGCACTCACCAACGGATTGTTGTCTCACGGGTTGAGTTGCCGCAGCCTGGGACTGTACGCCGAGCAGCCGTATTCATTCGACCGGCGTGCGACACCGGCGGGACCGGTACAGGCAATGCCTGCTGCGCACGTCGGGAATGGGACACTGACGTGGCAGCGAGCCTGCGCCGAGCGCCGGCATAGACTGCTGAAGATGCAAGCCGTGAAACAATATCGATCGCAGCTGCCACAACTGGGACTGCGGCAACGGGGACTCGGTTACCTGCGCCTGCGGCGGATGTTGTGGCATGAAGCACGCATGGGTGGCGAAACGATTGCCTGGCCGAACGCAACATAACGCTCGCGTTCCCAACCGCACCCGGTTTGTGTGACGTACCGCACTGCCCGCGGTATCATAGGTACGCTATTAGTTGATTAGCGCGGCATTGGCCGCGCGGAGCCCGGGTTCTTTGCCGCCGCCAAAATGCGTGGCCTTTTCCATGACAGAAAAGGGGCGGCTGCTCTGCGCAACTAAAAAAGCCCTTTAGACGGGGCAACTCAAAGACTGGCGCGGCGTTATCATTGTGACTGCATAGCCTTCGGGGACTTGGCCATTGATGCTGATCGACCACCCTAAAGCCGCCTCGACGACGGGCGGGCGCCCTCACCTGTCGGCCCCGCATTTATCCGTCATAGCGCCGCTATACAACGAAGAAGAGAACGTACGCCCCCTGTACGAGGCTCTGACCAATGCGTTGGATCCTACGGGCCTGGATTATGAAATGGTGCTCGTGGATGACGGCAGTAAAGACTCAACGTTAGCGAAGGCCATCGAGCTCGCACAGGGCGATCCGCGCATCAAAGTCGTGAAGTTCCGCCGCAACTGTGGCCAGACCGCGGCCATGGCAGCAGGCATCGAATTCGCTTCCGGCGACGTTCTCGTCACTATGGATGGCGACCTGCAAAACGACCCGCTGGATATTCCGATGTTTCTGGAGACGATCGACTCCGGGTACGACATCGTCGTGGGCTGGCGCTTCAAGCGCCAGGACAAGCTCATTACGCGCAAGATCCCGTCCAAGATTGCCAATTGGCTCATCGGCAAGGTGACCAAGGTACCCATCAAGGACAATGGCTGCTCGCTGAAGGCCTACCGCGCCTCGGTCATCAAACACATCCCGTTGTATTCCGAAATGCACCGGTTCATACCCGCCATGGCCTCCATTGCGGCCCCGCGTATTGCCGAGGTCAAGGCCAGGCATCATGCGCGGCGCTTTGGCAAATCCAAGTACGGCCTGTCGCGGGTCTACAAAGTGCTCCTGGACCTGTTGGTGATCAAGACACTGGCCTCGTTCGCGAGCAGCCCGCTGTTGTGGTTCGGATTGCTGGCGATCCCGCTCCTGATCGCAGGTTTGAGCCTGCTCGGGTATGTATTCCTGCACGCACTGCTGGCGGGTGCACCCATTTCGCTGCCCATTGCAGGCTGCGGAGTCATTTTTCTCACGTCCGCCTTCATGCTGGTATGCAGCGGCGCGCTCGGCGAGTTGGTCTACAACCTCGGTGACATGCGCGACCACGAGTTTGCCCGCCTGACCCAGAAGCTGCGGATGCGACCGGCCCACGTCGAGACCCAAGCCCAATGAGTGAACGCAACCCGATTCGAATTTCAGTGATCATCCCGGTCGGCCGGCGCCACGAGACCCTTCGTGAGCTGTACGACGAGTACCGTGTTGGATTGGACGCCGTGCGCATGCCGTACGAGTTCGTATTCGTCATGGACGGTCCCTATCGCGACGCCATGAGCGAAGTGGGCGCGCTGATTGACGCGAGCCAGGGCAACATCCAGATGGTGGTGCTCAATCGCAGCTTCGGCGAATCGACTGCCATCATGGCCGGCTTCGAGCGCACCAGCGGCGACATCATCATGACGCTGCCGGCCTATCACCAGATCAACGCAGAAGACATTCCAAAGCTGCTCGCCCCTCTCGAGACGAAAGACCTCGCGCAGGGCTGGCGCTGGCCGCGCAAGGGCGGCTCATTGGAACGGGCGCGTCGCTCCCTGTTTCACGGATTTGTCGGCCGCTTCACCGGCATCCGCCTGCACGACCTGGGATGCGGCGCACGCGCAATGAAACGCGCCGTGCTGCAGGAGTTGTCCCTCTACGGTGACCAACACCGCCTCCTGGCGGTGCTCGCAAACCGACAGGGCTTCAGTGTCACTGAAGTCGAGCTGCGGCAATCGGAGCGCGACCGCTTCCAGGGCATGTACAAGCCGCGCGAGTACGCCCATTTCGTACTCGACGTATTCACAGTGTTCTTCCTCGTCAGGTTCACAAAGAAGCCGTTGCGCTTCTTCGGCATGTTGGGCGCCAGCATGTTTGGCCTGGGTGCGCTGCTGGTGTTGTGGCTGGTCGTGGAACGCCTGGCATTCAACCAGAGCCTGTCAGATCGTCCAGCCCTGCTGTTGTCGGCCCTCGTCGTCGTTCTGGGCCTGCAGCTGTTTGCCCTGGGCCTGCTCGCCGAGCTGATCATTTTCACTCACGCGCGCCACATCAAGGACTACCAGGGAGCCGAGATCATCCAGTATCCGCGCGCCGAGCTGCCCCGCGTGGCACGTGAAACGCGCGCGGAGAAAACGGCTGCCCTCTGACCGATCCGTGACCGCCGAGAGCTCTTCAGGGTCACGCTCCGCGTGGCTCGCTCCACTCGGGCTGCTCACGGTCGCCTGCGTCGTCGTGGGTATCGCGGCTCGATTCTGGGCACTGGGCAAATGGCCTCTGGCCATTGATGAGTACTACTTTGCCCAGTCGGTCCAGAACGTCCTGCACTTCGGCATCCCCAAGTTCCCGTGCGGCGGCCTGTATGTCCGGGGTCTCCTGCTGCAGTACGCCAGCGCCCTGCTCCAGTGGGTGGGCCTGTCGGCCGAGCTTGCGCCCAGGCTGATTGCGGCGGTCTGCACGGTCCTCACGCTGCCGGCCGCGTTCAAGATCGGGCGGCGCATCGGGGGCCGCGAGGTGGGACTCCTGGCAGTCGCTGTCCTGGCCTTGTCGGTGTGGGAGATTGAAATCGGTCGGTTCGGTCGAATGTACGCGCCGTTTCAGGCGTTGTTCGTCTGGTACATCGTCTTCTTCCTCGCCTACGTCGTGGACGGCAGAAAGCGTGCCCTCATCCCGATGCTCATCCTGTCAGCCTTGGGCTTTGCAGTATGGGAAGGGGGCATTTTCCTCGTTTTGACCAACCTGCTGCCGCCGTTCATCAGGCACCCGGACGGTCGACTGACGCGGCGCGACATCCTGTATCTCGCGGGATGCTCGCTCTTGCTGATCCCCGCTTATTTTCTGACGATGGCGGACCTGCGCACCGCGGGCAGCGAGCCCACTCTTCCGGCCGACTATGTCGAGCTGCCCGACACCCCGTCGCAAAGCCGGCTCGACGCCGCGGTCCCGCCATATACGACCTTGAGGTCGCATCTGGTGTGGGCAGTCCTCGCGCTGGTGCCGTTGGGGTTCGTGCTGTTCGGCGCTCTTCGAGAGGTGCGCACCCGTTTCCAAGCTAAAGCGGAACCTTTGGCGGCCCTCGGCATGTTCGTCGTGCTGGGCTGTGTCGCGTTGCAGCAATTTGAGCTGGCCGTCGGCGTGCTCATCATTTTGCTGTTGCTCGGCATCGTCAGCACCGACTCACTGACACCTTCAAACTCGCGACCGCTGTACATCGCGGTGCTGGCCTGCGCCGTGTTCTGGGTGGCTTTCGGGTTGGCAACGCACGATTGGCACGAACCGGGCCTTTCGTCCCTGCACACGCTGTTTCTTCTCGGTTACGAGTTTGTACGTTTTCCAGACGCAGTGCGCCAAGTTGCAATGCCGTGGGCGCGCACGGTGCCACTGCTGTCACTGGGACTGCTCATTCTGGTCACCGCCAACATCCTGCGCGGTTGTCTGCGATACCGGGACACATCCCCCGCAGAACGCATCCTGCTGGGGTTGTTTGTCGTGTTGTTCCTCGCTGCGAGCGCGTCCAATCCGCCGCGCCAGGAGACGCGTTATGTGTTCTTCCTGTATCCGCTCGCTGTCATCTTCTCGATCGTCACGATCCGGCGTTTCATGCAACGCATGCTGGGTGAGACGCCGTTCGCCACCGCAACCGCAACAATTGCCTGCATCGCCGCATTCGGATTGAGCGAAGACTTTCGTCCGTTGCATCTGTGGAACATCGATAGCGAGGCAATCAACTTCCGGATCGGCATGGGCTCCCGGCTCGCTGGACACTACCATCCACGCAGCGATAGCCGCGCGGCCGCAACGTGGCTGCAGGCGCATGCGGTTCCCGGGCAGGACCTGGTGATAGTCAGCTTCCCGGGTGTCGACTTTTACTATCCGCACAGCGATTACTATTTCGTGGCCGATTCGGATCCACGCTTCGAATCGTGGTCCTGTCGCCGTGGCACGACGCAACGCTGGAGCAACCTGCCGATGATCTATTCCTACGACACGCTGAACGCCAAGGTCGCAACGGGGCGACGTGTCTGGATGGTCCTCGAGCCGAGCCGCATGCACCCCATACTGGCCAGATTCCCACCCGGGGACTGGACGTTGGAGTGGACTTCCAGGGAGCACGATATTGCCATTGTGTCAGTGCGCGAACCGCCGCCGCAGACCCCACCTTCCAGGGGGTAAATGCTCCTTGTTGGAGCCTCGTTGGGCGCTGCAGCGACCGCGGTGTCATGTTGAATCGCTGCGGTGGTCAATTGCTGCGGAGTCTTGTCAAATCCGCCTTGCTTTCACCGCAGCGTTTGGGTCTGATAGCCGTGCTGTGGGCAGCAGCGCGAGCGGCCCCGAGAGCCGCGCGTTCACATGGCTGCCCCGGCAGTGCGCTTCCTGACATATGTTCAACATGGAAGTGCGCCGGGCGTACAAAGGCACGCACAGCGGGCCAAGAACTCGAACGGGGATGAGATGAACCACCACCCGGCCACCGGTCAGGCACGAAGCCTGCATACCTCAACGCGCCCGGGGAGCGGCGCCGGCCCCCGGCCAGGGAAATCTCTTGGTAATATGGCGACTTATTGTTCAATGGGAAGGTGGGGGATGCATATGCGAGACCGTATGGGCGCCGTAGTTTTGGCGCTGTTGGCAGTGTTTACGGCCCTGGGAGCGGCGCCGGCCGCGCTGGCGGCCGATCCGCCGGCCATGATGGCCACTCAGACTGATTACAAGATTCACGCCGGTGACCTGCTGCTGGTCGGTGTATACGACGACCCGAAAATGCCACCCATCAATGTCACCGTTACACCGGATGGCAAGTTCTCGTTCCCCCTCATCGGCATCCTGGTCGCGGGTGGCAAGACCCCCGAGCAGCTGCGTGTTGAGATGGAAACCAAGCTGCGCAAGTTCGTTTCCGAGCCGGTGGTCACCTGCTCGATTGTGGAGGTCAAGGGGAACGTGGCCTACGTGATCGGCCAGGTCGCCAAGCCCGGCGCCATCGTCATGAACCCGGCCGTGAACGTTCTGCAGGCGCTGAGTATCGCCGGCGGCGGTAACGCCTACGCGAAGTTGGACAGTGTCATCGTGATCCGCAACGCCGTCGGCGGCCAGCGCACCCTGAACTTTCACTACAGCCAGGTGAGCAACGGCAAGAACCTCGAGCAGAACGTACAGTTGGAGTCCGGGGATGTCGTTGTCGTCCCGTAACCTGGCCGCCGCCGGCCGGCCCCTGACGGCCGCAGGCGTCGTAGCGTTGATTGCGGCCGCGCCGGCGGGCGCGGCGGACATTTACTATCAACCGATCGTCCAGCTCTCGACCCAATACAACACCAACCTCGACCTGGCGTCCGTCCCGGCCGACAAGCGCGGCGCGGAAGGCTACTATGCGGATGCGGCCACGATTGTGGGAATTGCGACACCCACAACCGAGACCACCCTGGAGCCGCGCCTCCTGTACAACTACTATCCGAGCGCATCGGATCGTAACCGCCTGGAAGCGTTCCTGAACGGAAACGGGCGTTACGCCTGGCAGCGGGACCGTATCAACATCAACGGCACGTTCGATCATCGCGACGATGTGAACGCGGAACAGCCGGGCGCGGCGGACACCAACACGGTAAATCCGGGCACGGGCAACACTACCCCGACCACCGGAGTTACCGCCGTCGGCGTGACCCGCGACTACCTGATCCTGGATCCCACCTACACCCACCTGTTGACGCCGCTGTCGGGCATCGGGCTGTCGGGCGAATATCAGCGGATGTCGTACAGCAAGGAAGACGGCAACCACATCGGCTTCGACTTCTACCAGGCGAAACTGTTTTATTCGAGGACGGTCGACCTGCGTACGGATTTCTCGGTAGGTGTGTACGGCAACTACTACGAGAGCCAGTTCCTCGTGGCCCACTCGAACTCCGGCGGTGTCCAGGCCAACGGCGGCTACAACTGGACGCAGACACTGCATTCCAACCTCATGGTAGAGGTCCAGCAAACACAGTTCCACGAGAATCGGGGGGATGCCGGCAACATTTCGGTCACCTCACACCCGTGGTCGTCCGTGTTCACCACCACCTACGATGCGCAAACGAGCAAGTACACGTTTTCCCTGGGCCGCACGATTTACCCGAGCAGCGCCGGCGGCCTGTACCAGACCGACCAGGTACGCGGCCAGTACGATAAGGACTTCACCCAGCGCCTGCACTTTACGGGCGCCATCCGCATCTTCCGCGACCGCAACGTGTCGGGCGTGGTCAACGACAACTACCGCAACTACGGCACGGGAAATCTGCGGGTGCAGTACATGTTGACACAGCGGTTGTTTGTCGCCACCGCCTACACTTATGTCTACCAGAAATACAGGTTCGACCTGAATTCGGCCGATGCGAACGTGATCAACGTGAGCTTCGGCTATCGCGGGCTCGACCGGCAGCGTTGATTTTGCACCAGGACAGACCAGGCCAGGATTGATAATGAACACTACAACAGCACCAACCGGGGGTTTGAGCGGCTACGCCCCGATCCTCCGCCGCCGGGCAGGCTACATCGCGGTGATCGCACCGCTGTTCATCCTGCTGGCGGTGTACCTGTCCTTCGCCCTGACACCGTTGTACCAGTCGACGGCCACCATCCTCATGGAGGCTTCTTCGGTGGATCAGAAGGTGGTCACGACGACCGTCATGAGCGCCGCGAACGATCAGATTGAGATCGTCCAGGGCCGCGTGATGACCATCGCGATGCTGAAGGACCTGATCAAGGAATTCGACCCCTACCCGGGCAGCCCCATGACACCGGGCGAGAAGGCCCAGCAGCTGCTGGAAGATACGAGCATCGAGCGGGTGGACCCGGTCACCCTGAAGCCGTTGCAGGATTCGAACGCATTCTCGCTGCACTACCGCAATCCGGACAAGGAGCGCGCGGCGGAAGTCGCCAGCCGCCTGGCCAAGCTGTTCCTCACGTACAACCAGAAGAGCCGCGAGCAGGCCGCCGAGGGTGCGGCGAAATTCCTCGCCTCCCAGGCTGAGGACGTGAGCAGGCAGATGCGCGCCATTGACGAGGAAATCAAGGTTTTCAAAAACGCCCACGGTGACGCTCTGCCCGAGTACATCCAGCGCAACGAAGCCTCGCTCGACCGGGTCCAGCACGAGCTGGAGAATCTGCAGCAGCAGATCCTGCAGTCCGAGGAGAAGGAGTCGCTGCTGGCCGTGCAGTTGAGCCAGACCAGCCCCAACATGATTACCAACGCGGGCGACCTGACAGATATGCCCACCGTGCGCGCAAAGCTTGCGGAAGCCCAGCAGCGTTACACCCCGGATCATCCGGAAGTGAAGCGCCTCAAGGAGGCCCTGCGGCTGCTCAGCGAAGAACAGAAATTGAATGGCTCCGGAGTCGTCGCGAACGCCAACAATCCGCTGTACATGACCACGGCCAGCCAGCTGGTCTCGGTCCGCAAGGAGCTGCAGGGATTCCGGGCCCAGGCGGCGCGCAAAACCGCTGAAGCCGAGCAATACGAAATAGTCCTGCGCAAGACCCCCGGTGTGGAACGGGAGTATTCCGACATCATGCGGCGCCGCACCGCCCTGCAGAACACCTACCAGGGCATCCAGGACAAGCTGCAGAATGCCCAGATCGCCCAGAACTTCGAGAGTGAGCAGGGCGGCGAGCGCTTCACCCTGATCCGCGCGCCCTCCCCTGGCAAGCTGCCCGTGTATCCCAATCGCATCGGCCTGATTCTGCTGGGCGTGGTGCTGGGTGGCCTGTTCTCTGGAATTGCAGTGGCGATTGCGGAATCGAGCGACACGAACGTCCGTGACGTCGGCGACCTCCCCGTGTTGGGCGATGCGCTGGTGCTCGCCGCCATTCCGCGAATCAGCAACTCGCGCGATCGGCGCCTGCGTCGACTGAAGATTGTGTCCCTGGCCGCCGCCTATTCGTTGGCAGTGGTCTTTGTCGGTGCCGTCGTCATTTCTGCCGTCAATTGATTACACGTGCGTTACCCCTTTCCCGCGCCGCGGATCCAACTATGACTATCATCGAAGCAGCTCTCGAAAAGACCAAAGCCTTGCGTGGGCACCGCCCCGAGCCGTTGAATCCACCGGGGGGCGTGCAGCACGACTATTCACGGCGCGCAGTCGATCGTGCCAACGACACGATTCCGGCGCCCGTCGCGCCGAGCACCCAGATCCAGCCGCATCGCGTGGCCTTCGATCCGGAAGCCGCGCGCGAGAACCGGTTGTTGTTGAGCGCCTCGCTACCGGAAGATCATGGCGTTATCGCGGCTTACGGCATGCTGCGCACCCGGATACTGCATCGCACGCGCACCAAGGGGTGGCGGACTATTGGATTGACGAGCGCCGCGCCTCAGGACGGCAAGTCGCTGACCGCCGTCAACCTGGCACTCAGCCTGGCCCGCGAGAAGAACAGCTCGGTCGTATTGTTGGATCTGGACATGCGCAATCCCAGCGTCTGCCGGACATTGGGGATCACGCCTCCCACCGAGCTGCGGGATTTCTTCGAGCAGCGGGTCGATACCCCGGAAGACCTGTTCATGTCGATCGGCGTCGACAACCTGCTGATTGCCGGCAATGTCACGCCAACCGACAACTCCGCGGAGCTGCTGGCCTCCTCCCGCCTGGAGGAGTTGCTGGACTTCATCCGTCGCACGACGGTCAATCCACTCATTCTGATCGACCTGCCGCCGGTGTTGAGTCCGGACGACACCCTGGTCGTGGCGCCCCGAATCGACTCCCTGGTGTTGGTCGCTTGCGAGGGCAAGACGCCCCGGGCCGACATTCAGAAGGCCGGCGAGATGCTCGCGGATTTCCCGATCGTCGGACTCGTGCTCAACCGGTCCAGCGAAACCGTCCAGGGATATGGCTACGGCTACGGGTATGGTCAGGGGAGCCGAAGCGGTCATACATGATCGACCCGCCCGTGCACCCGAGGCTGCGGCTCCTGGTGCTCTCATCCGACACCTTTCCGCCCACCCGGGTCGACGTGTCAGTATTGTTTGGCGAGGAGCTCGCCGGCCGCGGACACCGGATCGACTGGATTTTGCAGAGTGAGGCGGAATGCGCCCGCGGCTACGTCGCCCACTGGGGCGGCGGCCAGGTATGGGTCGCACCCTCGAATAACAAGCATTCCCTGCTGGCCCGGCTGGCGAAGCATGCGGCCGGCATCCGGAACGACGCGCGGATCTTCAGCCTGCTGCGCGGCGATCGCTATGACGCGATCGAAGTGAAGGACAAGTTCATCGGCGGCCTGTTTGCGGTGCTGGCAGCGCGCCTGTACGGCAAGCGCTTCGTGTACTGGCTGTCATTTCCATTTCCCGAGTTCTATCTCGCGAAGGCCCGCGATGGGTTGGCCCCCTACCCGCTGCTGTACCGGCTGCGGGGCATGGGCTTCGGTTTTTTGCTGTACCGCGTGCTGTTGCCGGCCGCTGACCACGTCTTTGTGCAGAGCGAGCAGATGCGGCGCGATGTTGCGGCGGCGGGCATTCCGCTGTCCAAGCTCACTGCAGTGCCCATGGGAATCAAGTTGGACGGCGGTATGAGCGCGCCTGCGCCCACCTCCCGCACTCGCATCCCCGCGGGGCAGCCCTGCTTTGTGTACCTGGGCACCCTGGGACGGGAGCGCCGGATCGATTTTCTGCTGCGCACCCTCGCGCGCGTGCTGCGCGACATCCCGGAAACGAAGTTGTATCTCGTGGGCAAAGGGGAACAACCGGGTGACGAGGAATATCTCCAACAGGAAGCACAACGGCTCGGTGTGTCGTCCGCGGTGGTATTCACCGGCCAACTGCCGCGACAGCAGGCTCTGCAGTACGTGCAGGACGCCGACGTCTGCGTCTCGCCGTTTTACCCGACACCCGTGCTGAATTCAGCTTCGCCCACCAAGCTGATTGAATACATGGCCATGGGCAAGGCCGTGGTGGCCAACACGCATCCCGAGCAGAAACTGCTGATCGAGGCGAGCGGTTGCGGCTATTGCGTGCCTTATGAGGAGGATGCGTTCGCCGGGGCAATCGTAAAGCTGCTGCGCGCGCCGGAGCTCGCGCGCGCCATGGGAGAGCGCGGTCGGCGCTACGCCGTGGAGTATCGTTCGTATGGCGTGATTGCCCGCGGTGTAGAACGCGAAATGTTGCGGATCGCCGGCAAGGATGTTGCGGCTGCGAGTGCCTCAGCGTGAACCAGACACGACTGTGCATCGTGAATCCCTTCCAACACGGCGGGGGTGCCGAATTCCAGATCAGCCTGCTGACCGCAGCCTTGCACCAGCTGGGTCGATTCGACGTCTACTACCTGGCCCGGCACGTGGCTCCCGACATCCAGCCGGACAGTTACAAAGTCGTGCGGATCGGCCATAGCGACCAGGTGCCCCGGCTGGGTTACGTGATGGATTTCATTCCTCTGTACCGGGCGCTGCGCGCGATCAAACCGCACGTCATCTACCAGCGCGTTGCCTGTGGCTATACCGGCATTTGCGCGTTTTACGCGCGCCGCCATCGGACAAAAATGATCTGGCACGTCGCGCACACCACCGATGTGACACCACAGACGCTCGATACCGGCCGCAACGTCGTGCGGCGGCGGCTGGAAAAATGCAGTGTTGAATATGCGATCCGGCGCGCTGACCGCATCGTGGTCCAGACGCAGGACCAGGGCAGGCTGCTGTCACAGAATTACGGCCGGCAGGCCGATGCCGTGATCCCGAACTTTCACCCGGAGGCACCGGAACAATCTGACGAGTCCGGTCCCCTGACGGTTGTGTGGATTGCCAATCTGAAGCAATGGAAACGCCCGGACGCGTTCGTCCGGCTGGCGCAGGCGCTCCGGGATCTCGACGGCGTGCAGTTTCTCATGTTGGGGGAAGCGCCGTCGGGAGCGCAGAACGCCAAATGGTCCGGCGCCTTGATGAAAAGCATCGAAGACACCCCGAACCTCACCTTCCTGGGGCGTCGCACGGCGGACGAAGTCAATGAATGCCTCGCGCACGCCAGTGTCTTCGTGAACACGAGCGTACACGAAGGCTTTCCCAACACCTTTGTTCAGGCATGGCTGCGCGACGCTGTCGTCGTGAGCCTCACGGTGAATCCTGATCAGGTGCTGAATGGTAACGGAATCGGCATTCATGCCGAGACTGAGGCCGGATTGGAAAAGGCGGTACGCCACTTGCTGACGGATCCCGCGGCGCGGGCCGGGTACGCGCAGCGAGCTCGCGCCTACGCAAAGTCGACGCACTCGGTTCGGAACATTGGCAAGTTAACGGAGATGATCGATGCGTGCGCCTCGGCTGCCTGAGCCTCGACCTTTCGAGGTGCCCTCAATCAGAAGAAAGAGGCCGCTCAGGAGGCTGGGGAGCTCGCATTTTCAAGACGCGCGCCGGTACGCCGCCCACGACTGCAAAATCGGGAACATCACGGATCACCACGGCGTTCGCGCCAATGATTACATCGTTCCCTACCCGTATGCGGCCGAGGACCTTCGCACCAGCACCGAAGTCGACGCGATCGCCGATCGTGGGTGCACCCAGTGGATCGTCGGCGCCACTGTTACCAATGGTTACACCGTGACGGATCAGACAGTCATCGCCGATCACGGCTGCCCCATGTATGACGATACAGCCGTGATGTTCGATGCACAGGCGGCGACCGATCTTCGCGGTTGCCCCGATGACGATGCCGCAGAAAATTTCCGCGAGCTTGTTGAGTATGATGTAGGCAATCGTCCAGGGAGCCCGCACTATCTTGTTGCGGATGACGAAACGGGCGTGTCCGAAACGGTACACCAGCAATGCCCAGAAACCGATTCCCAGCAGTCCCTCGCGCTGCGCCTTCAAGTCTTCCAGGACGGTCATCGGTGGGCCAGGTTCAGGCTCGCAGTGGGACCAACAGCGTATGCAAACGGCGACGGGCGTTCGGCCCAGCAATCATATGCTATTCTCCCACCAACAGCTACCGCCTGGCGGCCAGATAATAAGGTAACAAGACCGCGGCGCGAACCCGAACCATCGGGCTTGCGATTGAGAGTGCCAGTGAGTTTGCCATTGAGTTTTGAATAGCGATCATGCCCCGGCTGCTTGCAATCAACAATTACTACTACGACCGCGGGGGCTCCGAGGCCATCTTCTTCGCGCACAACCGCATGTTGGAGGAGCTGGGCTGGGACATCGTGCCGTTCTCGATGCAGCATCCTCAGAATCATCCCACGCCCTGGTCGAAGTACTTCATCGAAGACCTGGACGTGCATGGCGACTACTCGCTCCTGCAGAAGGTGTCGCGCCTGCCGAAGGTCATCTATTCCTTCGAGGCCCGCCGCAAGCTGGATGAATTGCTCCGGGTCGCACACCCGGACATCGCCCACGGACACAACATCTATCACCACATCTCCCCGTCGATTCTCGGATTGTTGAAGTCGCGGGGGATTCCGACCGTCCTCACTCTTCACGATCTCAAGATCGCCTGCCCTGCCTACAACATGCTCGCCCCGGATGGGGTCTGCGAGCGTTGCAAGGGCGGCAAGGTATACAACGTCGTACGCAACCGCTGCATCAACGGCTCCGCGGCCATGAGCCTGGTGGTCATGATGGAAGCCGCCGTGCACAAGCTGCTCGGCTCCTACAGACACTGCGTGGACGCCTTCATTGTCCCGAGCCGCTTCTATATTGAGAAATTCACCGCATGGGGCATGCCAGCCTCAATGTTCCGGTACGTTCCGAACTTCGTCGATGTACAGCGCTATACGCCCCACCCCGAATCGGGGGACGCGTTTCTCTACTTCGGACGTGTCATCCGTCAAAAGGGGGTCGCCACACTCATCCGGGCTGCCGCTGCGGCGCAAAGCAAACTTCTCATCGCCGGAACGGGTCCGCAGATGGAGGAAATGCGCGCGCTGGCCGTCACGCTGAATGCCGATGTCACGTTTCTCGGCCATCTGGGCGGCCAACAGCTGCATGATGTCATTCGAAGCTGCCGTGCCGTGGTGTTGCCGTCCGAATGGTATGAGAATGCGCCTGTCAGCCTGCTCGAGGCCTACGCCTTGGGTAAGCCGGTCATCGGGGCGCGCATCGGCGGCATTCCGGAGCTGATCCGCGAGAACGAGACCGGAGCGTGTTTCGAGAGCGGCCAGGTCGAGTCGCTGCGCCAGGTGTTGGAAGATTTCAGGGCACGCCCCGTGCGGCAGTTGGCGGATATGGGAGCCGCCGGCCGGCGTTGGGTCGCCGAGGATTTCACGGTTGCCATGTATCGCCAGAGAGTCATGTCGGTTTACCGGGAGCTCGGAGTGCCGGTAACGGTGGCCCGTGGCGAGCCTCTGAGTGCCTCCTCATGAGCCTCATTCACTATGAGAATGGAGCAGTGCGCCCGTTGAGGATCATGGTGTTGGGCATCCGCGGCATCCCGTCCGTGCAGGGTGGGGTGGAAACCCATGCGGAACAGCTTTACGGGCGGCTCGCTCATATGGACTGCGACGTGGAAGTGCTCGTCAGGTCGCCGTTTGTTCCGGCGACGCGCCGCTCGTTGGGATCCATTCGGATCCGTCGGATCTGGTCTCCCCGTTCAACCGGTTTTGAGGCCCTCGTGCATTCAGTATTGGGCGTGTTGTACGCGGCGGTTGTGCGGCCGGACGTCCTGCACATTCACGCCATCGGGCCCGCGATCGTCACTCCCATCGCCCGCTTCCTGGGATTGCGCGTGGTTGTGACCAACCATGGGCCGGACTACGACCGTGCGAAGTGGGGACCGTTTGCCAAGTGGGTTTTGCGGACCGGCGAGAGCTTCGGCATGCGCTCGGCCAATGCCCGGATCGCCATTTCGAAGGTGATCGGACATCTGATCCAGGAACAGTACCACCGCGATTCGGACCTGATACCGAACGGTGCCGTGCCGGTGAAGCCGGAATCGGACTCCGGTGAGATCGAGCGCTTCGGGTTGCAGCGCGGCAAGTACTTCCTGCAGGTGGGCCGCATTGTGGCGGAAAAGCGCCAGCTGGACCTGATCGAAGCGTTTGCTGCAGCGCGACCGTCAGGTTGGAAGCTCGTGCTGGTCGGCGCCGGCGGGGGCGACTACGGTCAAGCTGTCAAAGCGGCCGCCAACGCCGCCGGTGCAGGTGTAGTACTGGCAGGCTTCCAGCGCGGCGCCGCCCTCGCCCAGCTGTATACGCATGCGGGGGCCTTTGTGCTCCCCTCCTCCCACGAGGGTCTGCCCATCGCCCTGTTGGAAGCCCTGAGCTTTGGCCTGCCCGTGCTGGCGAGCGATATCCCCGCCAACCTGGAAATCGGCCTGCCGCAGACGAGTTATTTTCCGATGGGTAATACAGTGACGCTCGCGGAGCGGCTCGCCACGCTTGCCAACATGCACCAGGATGAAGCGACCCGCGAAGGCAGAAGACGCTGGGTACACGAGCGTTATGACTGGGGCCGCATTGCGCAGCAAACCCGTGCGGTATACAGCCGTGTCGTGCGGGAACCCAAACTGCTGGGACGAAGTGTGATCTGATACTTCCCTTCTCCCGCTGACTGCTCACGGCTGAGCTCACGCTCGGCGCAGGAATCGGTAACCAACCCACGCGCCGTGCGTTTTACTCGGGCGCGCCAAACATAGAGCGATCCATGGACCTGACTGTCATCTCGACCTACCGCTGCAACTCGAAGTGCCAGATGTGCTACATCTGGAAGAACCCGACGGACCAGAAAGAGGAAGTGTCCCTGGAGACGCTCTCGAAGCTGCCCGGGGGCTTCGACAACCTGAACGTGTCGGGGGGCGAGCCCACTCTGCGGCGCGACCTGAGCGAAATCGTGGACCTGCTGTACCCGAAGGCCCGGATTCTCGAGATCAGCTCCAACGGCCTGCATCCGGAGAAGCTGGTCCCCATCATCAGGAAGTACCCCAAGATCAAGGTACGCTTCAGCGTGGAGGGCGATGAGGCCACCAGCAACGCCATCCGCGGTGAGAAGGATGGCTACGCCACCAAGATGGCCGGCATGCGCGCATTGCAGGAAGCCGGTGGCGAAGATCTGGGCTTCGCCTTCGTCATCCAGGATGAGAACGTCGACCAACTCGTGCGCGTGTATGAGATGGCCCGCTCGATGGGCGTGGAGCTGTCGACTTCCACGCTGCACAACGCCTGGCAGTTCTACAAGAACGACAACTACTTCTACGACCGCAAGGCCGTGGCCCGCAAGGTGGAGGGTTTGATCACCTCCCAGTTGAGCAGCAGCAAGCCGAAGAACTGGTTCCGCGCCTACCTGAATCTCGGCCTGATCGAAAAGATCCTGGGCCACCAGCGGCTGATCACCTGCACGGCCGGAACTGACTTCGCCTTCATCGATCCGTGGTCCGATGTGTGGTCATGCAATGTCCGCTCCGACCTGTTGATGGGGAACCTCAAGCGCCAGTCGTGGTCTGACATCATGGCGAGCGGTGATGCGCAGAAGGCTCGCCAGAAGGTGCACGGGTGCCAGCAGAATTGTTGGATGGTGACGACAGCGCGCACGGCGATGCGCTCCAACATTATCCCGCAGATGCCGAAGATGGGCCCGCTGCTGTGGGTTCTGCAGAACAAACTCAAGGTGGCGATGGGCGGCAACATCGCCTTCGACCGTTACATCGATTACTCGAAGGTGGAGGCGTCACCGTTCAAGCAGCGCACGTCGTTTCTCGGCACGAAGGCCAAAGCGGCATTGGTACGCGGCCGTGATACGCCTGACACGCGTTATCCACTCAAGAGCTTCGAGAACAACTGACGGACGCCTCGCCGCAGCGTGGCCAACTCAGGGGCACGCTGCGGCACGTCTGAAGCGCGACGCACGCCACACACTCACGGTGTCGCGCTGCGGCGACGCAGACGCAAAAGTCAACAGGTCGCAGCGAATTTCGTGCAGTAGGTCCCGGTGCGAGCCAGCCGCTCGTGCCATATTGTCCCCCGGCAACCACACCATCATGACAGCTCCATTGCGGCTGTCGCTGTTGGTGGACACTTTGACTGCCATACAGTCCCGGCTATACGGTCGCCTCCCGCCTGAAGCACCGGGAACGGGACGAATTCATGATTGTAGTGATCCGGGAGTAACTTGATGGCTTTACGCATTTGGCTGGCTTCTATTCTGGGTGTGACCTTGTCGCTGTCGGTGGGCACGGCGTTAGCCGCCACCAAGCGGCCGCAACCGCCGCCGCAGATCTGCATCGGCTCCAACTGCGTAACCACACCGGACCCCACCAGCAATACCGGCACTCTCAAGTTCCATCCCGGCTTCTATGCTTATTTCGATTACGCCGGCGGCGATACGTTGGGCCGCCTGGGGAATGGCAGCGATGGCAAGGACCTGCAACTCATCAACTCGCTGAAGCCCAATGACAACCTGGCAGGAATCGGGCTCGTGCTCATGTGGACGACCCTGGACAGGGGAACCACCACCGGACCGCAGTATGACTGGTCGGTTCCAGACGCCTACATGGCTGCAGCGAAGGCAGTAGGCAAACGTGTCTGGATGCGGGTCAACGATTCGGTCATCTCCAAGAATTGGAGCGTGGCTGCCGGCAAAACGGTCGTGCCGAAGTGGCTGGTCAGCAAATATGGCGCGCAAAACGTCATGGTGAACTATGCCCCCGTGGGCACCGGCTTGTACCCGAAGCGCTATAGCCCGGTTGTAACCGGCGCCTATATCGATCTGATGCAGGCAATTGCCGCCCGCTATGATTCGGACCCGATGTTCGAAGGTATCGTGATGTATGAAGAGACCGCAATGGGCGTCGACACGTCGGGCTCGTCTGTCACCATCAACACACCGGGCGCCGACTATTCCCACGACGCCATGTTCACCCAACTGTACCGCCTGATGGCGGCGATGCGTGATCCTGCGAAAGGCTTCAAAACCAGCAATGTCCAGTTGCCGGGCAGCTACCTGTTCAAGGGCGCCGACTCGCCGTCCGCCTGGACTGACGTGCTGTCGCACGTCGAGCAGCACAAGATGGTCCTGGGCGGCCCGGACAGCTGGATCCCGAGTTGGACCTACCCGCGCCTGCCGCTGACGGATGTGGCCCAGAAAACCGCCGCTGTCAGCATCGCCGCCTTCGCCGCCGCCCCGGTGAATCCGGATTACAGGCGCAGCATCTATGCGGACGAGGTGTACCGCGGCTGGAAGCCGGGCACCACGGACTGGCGCGACCGCATCCTTTTCGGGCCGGTCGTGGAAGTCACGGACTTCGGCGGATATATCACAAAGAATATGAATCCGATTCCGACGCTTGCGGAGATCTACAAGGTCCGCGGCGGCATCGACCGGGCTCAGTACTTTTTCTTTGACATTAACTACGGTCCGACCGGCAACTATGGCGGCGCTCCCCAACAGTGGGCCGCCCAGTACCAATGGGTGAAGTCGGCCGGGGCAACCAACACGAAAACCCCCTACGATTGAGCCGCGCCGCTCGACTAATGGGCTGGACTAATGGGTAGGCTGGGTCGAGAATCCCGCAACCGCTAGCGTTTGCGACGACCCGCCTACAATGCATCTCCTGATGATGATCACGCTCTGCCTGGCCTCGGTCTGCGAGGCCACCGCTCTTGCGTGGAAGCCCGCCTCGCTGGTGAAATTTGTCCCCGAGGTGATGGCCATCATCATCGCCTGTGCGGTGTTCTTCGAAGGGGTTCGCAAAGGCTTCCCCAACGTGGCGACCAGGTACTGGATCGCCTTCGGGAGCATGGCGTTCATCGTCATCTGCGGCATCCTCACCAACTCGGTCGGGTCGGGCCCCGTTTTCGGCGGCATCCGCGTCTATGTGCGGGCTATCCCCCTGTTCCTGGTTCCTGCCGTATTCACCTTCACGGACGAGCAGATCAAGACCCAGGTGAAGTTGATGCTCGGAATCGGGTTGCTGCAGGTGCCGGTGGCCATCTACCAGCGGTATGTGATCTGGGCGGCGGGACGCTTCTCCGGTGACGACGTCCGGGGTACGGCGGCCGATTCGGGCATTCTATCCATCATCCTGATCTGCATGGCGTTGGTATTACTCGGCGCCTACATGCGCAAGCAGATCACTGCGACCCGTTTCTTCATATTGTTCTTCCTGCTGTTGCTGCCCACAATGATCAACGAGACCAAGGCAACAGTCATCCTGTTGCCCATCGGCCTGCTGACCACCATCGTGGCCGGCTCGCCGACGGGACAGCGGCTGAAAGTATTCACCATGGGCGTGGTCCTGCTGGGCGTGTTTGGCGCCATCCTCGTACCGGTCTATGACTGGATGGCGGAGAAGAACCCCTACAAGAACGAGAAGCACCTGATGGACTTCTTCACCAACTCGCAGGAAATGAATCGGTACATGGAGACCAAGGGCGGCGCGGGCGTCGGCACCCAACATGCGGTGCGGCGGAACGATGCCATCCGGGTACCGATCCAGTACCTGTCCAAGGACCCGGTCAAGCTTGCCTTCGGCCTGGGGATCGGCAACGCCTCGCACTCCAACCTCGGGCAGAATTTTGAGGGCGATTACTACGACCTGTTCCAGTACTTCTCGGTGTTGTCGATCTCCACATTCATGCTGGAGCTCGGGATGTTCGGCACGGTGGTGGTATTCATCCTGTACGCGCTACTGTTCTTCGACGCCATAGCCGTGGCACGGGAAGACACCGGGCTCAGAGGATCCCTTGCGATAGGTTGGATCGGAATCGTGCCGGTGATCGTGGCGGCCATGTTCTACACGTCCATCCACCTGTTCACCATCCTGTCATTCTACTTCTGGTACTTCGGCGGGATGGTTGCGGCCCGGCGTACGCAGCTGGCGGCCGTGCACACCATGGAAGCGGCGACTGCCGTGCGCCGGCGGATGGCCTAGTCCTAGTAGGCCTTGTCGCCGCGCGCCACAATCAACACGGTCTTGAACAGGATTTTCAGATCCAACAGGGGCGACCAGTTGCGCAGGTAGTCGAGATCGTACTTGATCCGCTGCTCCATCTGCTCGAGTGTCTGGGTCTCGCCCCGCATGCCGTGCACCTGTGCCAGTCCCGTCATTCCGGGCGCCACCTTGTGGCGGATCATGTAACCCTTGATCAGCTTGCGATACAGCTCGTTGTGCGCCACTGCATGCGGACGGGGGCCCACCAGGCTCATCCGACCCTGCAGCACATTCAATAACTGCGGCAACTCGTCCATGGACGTACGGCGCAAAAATCGCCCGAGCGGCGTGATGCGCGCGTCATCCCTGGTCGCCTGCCGGATTGCACCACCGTCTTCAGTCACCGTCATTGTGCGGAATTTGTAGACGGTGATCTCCTGTCCGTCGAGGCCGTAACGGCGCTGTTTGAAGATTGCGGGCCCGGGCGAGTTGACGCGAATCAACAGCCCGATGAGCAGCATGAGGGGCGCCACGGGCAACAGGATCAGGCCGGCCAATACCAGGTCGGTCAACCGCTTGCTCAGGCCGCGCGTGCCGTGAAAAGGTGTCTCACACAGCGCGATCAGCGGTACGCCCAGGAATTCGCTCGTGCCCCCCTGGATGGTGTCGAAGGGGAAAACCATCGGCACGTAGTAGACGGAAACAGTGGTATCGCGCAGGTCGTCGAGCAGCTTCTGCACGCGGGCGATGTGACTGACGGGCAATGCCACGAAGATGACGTCGATTCCGTTGGTCTGCACGTATTCGACGATGTCCTTCAAACCACCCTTCATCTCGGGTTGAGCGTCCGTCTCGCCCGCGCCTCCCAGCCTGTGAGGCGCGCGATCATCAAAGAAGCCCGCAACCCGCAGGGCAGCGGAGGAAGTCCTCTCAACGCGCTGTGCGAGCGAAACGCTGATTTCGTTATAACCCACAAAGATGGCGCGGCGCGCGCTCCTGGGATCCGAGAGCATCTTGTTGAGAGCTTCGTGCATGAGGAGCGCCAGTCCCATCAGCACGCCGGGGGTCGTGACCGCCCAGGTCAACAACAGGCCACGTGAGAAGTGATCGGAGCTCTTGGTTGCATAGCCGATCGCGAGCAGCACGCACAGCAGCAGCATCCAGCGCAGGGCCACGCGCGTGATGAGGCGCCGGCGGCCGCCGATCAGCTGCGTCATCATGCCCCGCGCCGGTTGCAGGAACGGCACGCCCAGCACCACAACAAATGTGAGCAGCAGCACAAACGGTCGATCCAACGGAATCCCGAACGACGCCATCTCACAGGCCAGCAGCGCGCTGGCCAACAAGGGCAGTCCCAGACTCTGCGCGAGACTCAACAATCCCATGCGCAGGGTGTGTTTGAACACCAGCGGGTTGGTCATGTGTGCGGCCTGCGTGAGGTACGGTTGTCGCGTTCCGCCGTCATCCTGGTGTGCATCTCCTGATAAGCCTGGATTTATGCTCAGTTACACCGCGCTGTAGACCGGCAGTGTCCCAGCAAGTTTCGCTTCCGGGGGGATTGGCGGCCAAGTTGTCGTGCATCTGCGACCGGGGTGTTTCGCTCTAGAGATCAGATACTTACACACGCATACACAACTCGTCGCCAGTTCCACTGTCGTCATGCAGCAACAGACTCGGCCAGTAGCAGCGCTGCGGTAACCTCCGCCGCCGCCGCAACTGCCTGGAAAGCATAGTAATTCGAAAGCTGGCACAGCGGTTGCACTTACTCTCGCGAGGCACGCGGGACTACTGCTCGCCAAGCAGTCAGCCACGCGCGCTTCGCAAAGGCAAACCCACCGAAAGGCGGGGACGCAAAACTTCCGGTCTACCGGCTCACGAGCCTACGACAGCGGAGTTGCCGGAATCGCACTGGCATGCGGTTTCGTTACGAGGTGGTCGCGCACGATCACTTTGCAGCTCCCTTTCGGCCCGTGTTTCGCCAGACGCTGAAGTCTTTGCATCAGCAATTCAGGCGTTATACGGGGTGGCGGGGAATGATGAGAGTTGGATTGAGCGGCAGGGCCGCTTTGCTTAGCGTCACGGCAGTCTTGTGTGCCTCCGTGGCGGCATGTGGTGACAGCGGTTCGGACTCGGCTGCCGCACAGGCAGTCAATGCGAACGGTGGATCGTCTTCTGTGATCGACCGGTCAGCGACGACCGATACGGTTGCAGGGATGCAGATTCAGGGATCTCCCGCAACGACCGCAGCGGTCGGAAAAGCGTACAGCTTTCAACCCACTGTGCCCGGCACGAGCGGCGCGGCGTTGAAATTTTCAATCACCAATACGCCCTCCTGGGCCAAGTTCGACGCAAGCAGCGGCAAGCTGACCGGCACGCCGACGGCCACCCAGGTTGGAACCTACAAGGGCATCGCGATTTCGGTCGTGGCCGGGACGAAGACGGCAACCCTGCCGGCCTTCAGCATCGTGGTCACAGAAGGCAACTCGCAGAGCAATGTGACGTTGTCATGGCAGCCGCCGACGGAGAATGCCGACGGCAGCGTGCTGGTGGATTTGAAGGGCTACAAGGTGCACTACGGCGCGGCGTCAAAGACCTACTCGGACACGATCCAGGTCGCCAATGCGGGCCTCACCACCTACGTTGTGCAGAATCTCGCTGCAGGCCGGTATTACTTTGCGGTGACGGCGTACAACGCGGCCGGACAGGAAAGCTCGCTGTCGCCTGAAGTGTCGACCCAGGTCGACTGACGGCGACACTCGCCACCGGGAGGCGCTCTTTAGGGTATCGTTCGCGGGCCAGCGGCTGATTGTCGTAGACCCGTGACCGTACCTACTTTCTCTTCCTGGGCCTTCACCTCCTGGGGCAATGTCATCAGGAAGCCGCACGAGATCGCGCCGCTGCTCAGCCGGCACGCGGCCTTTCCCGCGGTTCCGTCCCAGACGAGCGTGCTGCCCTACGGCAACGGCCGCAGCTACGGCGACAGCTGTCTGAATGTCGGGGCCGCGCTGATTCCGACACGGGCCTTGGATCGGTTCATCGCCCTGGATGCGGCCAGCGGCATCGTCACCTGTGAGGCCGGCATCCTCCTGGATGAGATGTTCCGGGTCATCATGCCCGCGGGCTGGTTCGTGCCGGTCACGCCAGGGACGCGATTCGTCACGCTGGGCGGGGCAATCGCCAATGATGTGCACGGCAAAAATCATCACGCGGTCGGCACAATCGGCCGCCACCTCGTGCGCTTCGAATTGCTGCGCTCGGACGGTCAGCGACTGATTTGCTCACCCACGCAGAATCCTGAGTGGTTCAGCGCGACGATCGGCGGCCTGGGGCTGACCGGTGTCATCACCTGGGCGCAGTTGCAGCTGCGGCCGATCGCCGGCCCGCACATGAGCGTGGAAACGATCCGCTTCGCCAACCTGGACGAGTTCCTGCAGTTGCAGTCCGAGTCTGACCGCGACTTCGAATACACCGTGGCCTGGGTGGACTGTCTCGGAACGGGCAGCCAACTCGGTCGCGGCTGGTTGGAGCGGGCCAACCACGCCACGGCTCCTGCTCCCGTCCAACACGCGCAATCGCGGGGGCTCAACGTCCCGTTTGCGCCGCCCTTCTCGCTCGTGAATGCCGCGTCGCTGCGCTTATTCAACACTCTGTACTATCACCGGCCGCGCGCCCGCCACAGCGATCGGTGGTTCGAGTCCTTCTTCTATCCGCTCGACAGCATCGGCAACTGGAACCGGTTGTACGGCCCCCGCGGCCTCTATCAATACCAGTGTGTGATTCCCGACGCCGCCGGCCGTGAGGGCACTGCGGCACTGCTCGAGGCAATCGCCCGCAGCGGCCAGGGCTCGTTTCTGGCCGTGTTGAAAGCATTCGGTGCGCTCGAATCGCCCGGCATGCTGTCGTTTCCCCGCAAAGGGATCACCCTGGCCCTGGACTTCCCGAATCGCGGCCAGAGCCTGGAGCAGTTGTTCGTCGAGCTGGATGCGATCGTGCGGGCCACGGGCGGACGGCTCTATCCGGCCAAGGATGGCAGAATGCCCCCCGAGTTGTTTCGCGAGGGCTTCCCGCGCTGGCGGGAATTCACTCAATTCATTGATCCGCGGTGCTCTTCCTCCTTCTGGCGGCGCGTAATGGACGGTGCATGAAAAAAATCCTGGTGGTGGGGGCCGGCTCGGCGATTGCCGAAGCAACGGCGCGTCTGTTTGCGCAGCGTGGCGATGCATTGTTCCTCGTGGGCAGAAAGGCTGACGTTCTCGAGTCGATGTGTGCGGATCTGCGCGTGCGTGGTGCGAGCGCCGTCGGCATGCACGTTATGGACGCGAATGACTTCAGCGGACACGAAGCCATGCTCAACGACGCGGAAGGCTCCCTGGGCGGACTGGACACCGTGTTGATTGCGCACGGAACCCTGAGTGATCAGAAAGCGTGTGAGAGCTCTGTCGAGCTGACACTCCGCGAGTTGAATACGAATGGCGTGTCTGTCGTCGCTCTGCTGACCCGGGTAGCGGCCAGGTTCGAGCAGCGAAAAGCTGGCACCATCGTCGTCATATCATCCGTCGCGGGCGACCGTGGCCGGCAGAGCAACTACGTGTACGGCAGTGCAAAGGCCCTGGTAACGGCCTTCACCTCGGGACTGCGACAACGGTTGTATGCCTCTGGCGTGACTGTCGTCACCATCAAACCGGGGTTCGTCGACACACCGATGACGGCAGCCTTCCCGAAAGGGGCGTTGTGGGCCAAGCCGCAGCAAATCGCCAACGGTATCGTGGGCGCCGTCGACCGCTCCTCCGCCACCGTGTTGTATCTGCCAGCGTTCTGGCGGCTGATCATGTTGATCATCCGCTCAATTCCGGAGGCGATTTTCCGCAAGCTGAAGCTTTAGGAGCCCGTCAGGCTCACGGCTCGGGCGGATCCTCGGACGCTGTCGCGGCCCGACCAAACTGCGTTGCGTCGATCTGATTCTTCGCCAACAGGTCGTACAGCGTTGGACGGGTCACGCCGAGCAACTTCGCGGCACGCGAAAGATTACCGCCGGCCACGGCTAGTGACTGCCTGACGGCCTGCGCCTCGGCGCGCTGGCGCGCAACGCGCAGGTTGAGATACTCCGGATCATCGCCCGGGTCCTGCAGGCCCAGATCGCTGGCCATCACCACGGGTCCGTCGGCCATGATCACCGCGCCCTTGATGCGGTTTTCCAACTCGCGGACGTTGCCGGGCCAGCCATGCGCCTGGATGGCGCGAATGGCGTCGGGCGCGAGCCCGCGCGTGGGCCGGCCGAATCGCTCGGCCATCTCCTGCACCAGCACCTGTGCGAGCAACAGGCTGTCGCCCTGCCGCTCGCGCAGCGGCGGAATTCGAATCGCGACTTCGCTGATGCGATAGAACAGGTCGTCGCGGAACTCACCGGTGCCGATGAGCTTGTCGAGCTTGCGGTTGGTCGCGCACACGATGCGCAGGTCGAGGGGGATGGGAGTGCGGCCGCCAATTCTCTCAACCGTGCGCTCCTGCAGAACCCGCAGCATTTTCGCCTGCAGCGAGGCCGGCATCTCGCCGATTTCATCGAGGAAGACGGTGCCGCCGTTCGCGGCTTCGAGCTTGCCGGGCGTGGTTTTAGCAGCGCCCGTGAATGCACCCTTCTCATACCCGAACAACTCGCTCTCCAGCAGGTTGTCAGGAATGGCCGCGCAGTTGATGGCCACAAACTGCAGATGCGAGCGACCGGAAAGCCGGTGGACGGCACGCGCCAGGAGCTCCTTGCCGGTTCCGCTGTCGCCGAGCAGCAGTACGGTCGCGTTGGTCGGCGCCACTTTTTCAATTGCGCGGCACACCGCCCGCATGGAGTCGCTGACACCGATGATGCCGTCGAGGGCCATCGAGCCGGTCCGTTCGCGCAGCCGCCAGTTCTCTTCCTCGAGCTCGCGAATCCGGAACGCGCGTCGCACAACGATGGACAGCACACCACCGTCCAACGGCTTGTGATAAAAATCGGCTGCACCCAGACCGACGGCGGCAACGGCCAGCTCGCGGGCGTCGTGCTCGGTCATGGCGATGATCTTGGTATCGGGCGCGAGATTCAGGATCTGGCGCAGCAGCCCCAGGCTCTGTTGCGCAACGGCCGGCTCGCGAGCAGCGCCGAGGTCGAACAGGACGACATCGGGCTCGAGGCGGCGGACCAGGACGAGTGCCTGCTCGGATGTCTCGGTCGATGTGACGTCGAGATCGGAGAAGATCTGCTCGAGCTCGTGGCGCAAGCTGCGATCGTTCTCGAGGATGAGAAGCTTGCGGCGCTGCATCTGCGCAACCGGCAACAGCTCCTGTGCCATGCGTGCTCCTGGTTCCCTTAGGTGACGTGGGCCTGGGGCAGGACTTTACACTAGAATGTAAAGAAATCCGCCATGGCTTTCGTGCAGCACGTCACAGTCGGAATCAAATGAGGGCAGTGACACCGGTGACAACCCACCGGTCGCGGAACTGGAAACGACCCACGAGCGAGGCTACCCACCCGTCCGGGACCGGCAAGGGATTTTGGGGAACCACCCGCAGACTGCCTGCCGAAGCCGGCCAGTCCGCAGGCTCAATGCTCACATCCTCGAAGCCGACCCACGCCCGGGACAGAGGGAACTGGCATTTGTAGAACGCTTCCTTGGCCGCAAAGATGAGGGCCGCCTGCCGCCGCCGTTCCACGACGGGCAGCCGGGCCAGCCGGGCCTGCTCCGCGGGGGTGCAGATTCGCTCCCACAACTCTTCGTCAACCGACTCAATGATTTCGCAGTCGATGCCGAGTGAGGCGATGTCAGCGCGACGCGCCACGACCGCTGCGGCAAATCCCGCCGTGTGAGTGATGCTACCGGTGATTGCGGGCGGCCAGATTGGCTCGCGTTTCTCGCCTGCCAACAGCGAGAAGTCCCGGATGCCGAGCTCGCTCAAAGCCCGATGCGCGCAGGCACGCCCTCGGGTAAAGTCCTGGACTCTCTTGTCTGCACAATGGCTTATAGATTTGAGCTCAACCGAAGTCAGAACATCAGGCGCGGCCTCAGTCGTGAGCTCGACGGCCACCACCCCCGCCGGAAACAACCCGGTCAGCTCGGCCGACAGCTGTGCAGGATTGGCGGCCGTGCCGTTTGTGGCACCCGGTTCAGCGACTGGAGTCGAGGGGATCTGCATGATGTTCGGCACATCATAAGCCTCCAATCTGCTCTAATCGCGCCCCGACATGGCACACGCATATCGACCGGACATTGACGGCCTGCGCGCCATCGCAGTCGGGGCAGTCCTTGGATTTCATGCCTTCCCGGGCTCTTTTCCGGGAGGGTTTACCGGCGTAGACATTTTCTTCGTGATTTCCGGATTCCTCATTTCCGGAATCATTCTCGAAGAGCTGCAGGCCGGCACCTTCACATTCGGTCAGTTTTACGCACGTCGAATCCGGCGGATCTTCCCTGCCCTCGGACTCGTCCTCGCGGCGACGTTGCTGCTCGGCTGGTTGTCCCTCTCGCCATACGACTACGAGCAGCTCGGGGGGCACGTCGCCGCCGGAGCGGGTTTTGTCTCGAACCTGCTGCTCTTCCACGAGAGTGGGTATTTCGACACCGACTCGGCACTCAAGCCGCTGCTGCACTTGTGGTCACTCGGCGTCGAAGAGCAGTACTACCTCGTCTGGCCCCTGCTGCTGTTCGTACTACGCAAACACATGCAGCAGATTTTCTGGCTCATCCTGGTGGTCGCCGCCTGCTCGTTTGTGTTGAATATCCTACTGATCAGCCGCCAGCCCAGCGCCGCCTTCTACTTGCCCGCCACCCGCTTCTGGGAGTTGATGCTCGGCAGCATCGCGGCCTACCGCGACCTGCACGCGGCTCGACGCCTCAACATCTCCCTGCCCGTGCGCAATCTGACGGCGGTCGCGGGACTCGTGCTGCTGGCACTTGCGTTCGCACTGGTACGCGATGGCCGGGGCTTTCCCGGATGGTGGGCGCTCCTGCCAACTTTGGGGGCGCTGCTGCTCATCCAGGCCGGCCCCGAGGCGTGGATCAACAGAAACCTGTTGGCCAACCGCGCGGTCGTTTACATCGGCTTGATCAGCTACCCGCTGTATCTGTGGCACTGGCCGTTACTGACCTACGCGCGAATACTCAACGGGGGAATTCCCCCGGCAAGCGTGCGAGTCGGGGCGCTGGCCGCTGGCCTGGTCCTTGCCTGGGCCACATACGAGTTTATCGAGAAGCGGGTGCGGCGCCTGGGACGCGGTCCGACAGGTGTCCGCACGGCCGGACTTGCCGCGGCGGCTGTTGGAGCATTGGCCGTCTACGGGCTGCTGGTCGTCGGCAATGTTGCTCAGTCGCGTTCGAATTCTATTCCGTATCTGGCTGAAATTTCGGCCGCCTATTCGGATTGGCACGTCCGCGACCAGGGCACGATTGCGGGCGATGCCCAGGGCGCTGTGCTGTTCTTCGGTGACAGCCACATGCAGCAGTTCTGGCCGCGGTTGGAATCGCTCACGTTGGAAAACCGCGCTACCCGCCACACGGTGATATTCAGAACGCGAGGCGGATGCGCGCCGGTGCCCGGTATCGAGCGTCTCGGTTACGGTTGCGCCCGGTTTGTTGACGAGACCTTCGCCTTGGCTCGCAAGCCGGAGATTCAGACGGTGATCATCAGCGCGTCGTGGGTTGGATTCACGGATCGGACTGATTACTACAAAGCCGGTGATGAGGGCGGTGAGCCGCTGAAGATGCTCACGCCAGGGACACGGTGGGTGATGGACGGATTCGAATCTGCGGTGGCGGCACTCGTCGCGGCCGGAAAGCAGGTGGTGATCGTGCTCTCGTCGCCCTATGGCAAGCAGTTCGACCCGCGTGAGATGGCACAACGGGATGGCTGGGGCTTTCGTGTCCGATTACCCGGACCGGTCTCCCGCCAAGCCGTGGATGCAGACAGTGCGTTCATCGACGACCGCCTCAAGGAGATCGCGCAACGCACCCATGCGAGTGTGCTGGATCCGCGCGATACCATCTGCAGCACCGCTGCGTGCCCAACTTTGGATTCGCGGGGCAAGCCCCTTCTGAAGGACGATTCGCACCTGCGTTCGTCGTTTGTCCGGTCGCATTTCGACGCATTCGACCGCTTCGTCGTGCTGCGCTCCACAGGGGGCAGCCCGGCCGCCCACAGCCCCTGATTTGCGCTGCGCGCGCATACAGCACGGGTCGAGTGTGAACCACTCGACACTTTGAAGAAAATCCAGCATAAGTTGACTCCGAGGGCACTCTTACCGCGACCGTCTCGAAGCATTCGAGCCGCAATTCGGGCGATGCTTCCAGTACTGCGTACGGGCAGGGTTCTGCTGCGCGAAAAATGAAAATATCTCCGGCATCGATTCCCGAGGCGTTCGACCAGACCGCGACGCGGTTTCGCGATCGGGCTGCGATTGCGGGTGACGCCGTTGAGCTGACCTATGCGCAATTGGCCGCCAAAGCCGATCGCATCGGCAGCTGGTTGCGCGCGCGCGGGGTCGGACGGGGCCACACTGTTGGGCTGTTTGCGCAGCGCTCCGTGGACACCATTGCTGCGATCCTGGGAATCCTGAAGTCCGGTGCGGCCTTTGTGCCGCTCGATCCCGCCTACCCGAAGAAGCTGCTGCAGTACATCTACGAGGACAGCCTGCCCTCGGCGATGTTGGTGCAGGACAGTCTCGTTGCCAGCCGTCCGCAGGACGTGTTCTGGAAGGGCGAGGCGCTGAGTCTCGATGCCGATATGGATCTGCCGGCTGCATCTGGCGGAGTCTGGAACTGGCCAGAGATTGAGCCAGACGATGTTGCGTACATCATGTACACGTCCGGGTCCACCGGGCGTCCGAAGGGCGTAATCGTTCCGCATCGGGCCGTCTTGAGACTCGTACTCGACAATGACTTCGCGACCCTGGGTCCGGACGAAGTCATTTTGCAAATGGCGCCTCTTTCGTTCGATGCATCGACGTTCGAGGTCTGGGGCGCGCTGCTGAACGGCGGCAAATTGGCCGTCGTCTCCAATCCGTACCCCTCGCTCGATGACATCGCGGCTGAGATCGCGCGTCACGGCGTGACCACAATGTGGCTCACAGCCGGATTGTTTCACCTGATGGTAGACAACAATCTCGATGGCTTGAGGCCACTGCGCCAGTTGCTGGCCGGTGGCGACGTCCTCTCGCCGCCCCACATTTTGAAGGCTTTGCGCGCCCTCCCCGGCTGCCGCCTGATCAACGGTTACGGTCCAACTGAAAATACGACGTTCAGCTGCTGCTACACGGTGCCGAAGGACTACAACGGCGAGACCGCCCTGCCGATCGGTCGACCGATCCGTCAAACGGAAGCGCTGATTCTGGACGAGTCTTTACAGCCGGTTGCTGTGGGGATCGAGGGTGAGTTGTATGTAGGCGGAGCCGGAGTTGCGCTCGGGTATCTGAAGCGCCCGGAGCTGACCGACGAGCGATTCATTCCGCACCCCGAGCGTCCCAATTCGACTGTCTACAAGACCGGCGACCGGGTGCGGATGCGAGCCGACGGCAACATCGAATTTCTCGGCCGCCAGGATCGGCAGGTCAAGATCAATGGCAAACGCGTCGAGCTGGATGAGATCGAAGCCCGTATTCGGGCCACCGGCCTGGTTCAGGATGCGGCCGTTGTGTGCCCGCCCGGAAGTGTGGGTCACCGCCAGATCATTGCATTCGTCACGGCCGCAACTAATAACACGATAGACGTAGAGCGCTTGCGCCGCGTCCTGCGCGACGAACTGCCGGACTACATGATCCCATCGTCGATCAACCAGCTGGAATCGTTCCCCCTGTCGCCCACGGGCAAAGTGGATCGCGCCCGGTTGCCCACGGTGGTCACAACTCATACGGACATTCGCGGCCGCGCTCCCATCAATGCCACCGAAGCTTCCTTGCGCGACATCTGGCGCAAGGTGCTGGGAACGCAAGGCGTTGGTGTAGATGACAACTTCTTCGATTTGGGCGGCACGTCCCTGGGCCTCATGGAGGTCCACGCAAACATCAAGCGCTCGATGAGCAGCGACATCACTGTCGTCGAGATGTTCCAGTACCCCCGCATAAGTGCATTGGCAGAGCGCATGACGCGCACCGCGCCGACGCGGGCTACGACCCGTGGCGCGCAGGACCGCGCGCGCAGCGAGGACAACCTCGTCGCCATTGTTGGAATGTCCGGTCGTTTCCCCGGCGCCCGCACCGTGAGCCAGTTCTGGCGGAACCTGCAGGACGGTGTTGAATCGATCACGCACTTCAGCGAGTCGGAGCTGGAGGACAGTTTCAGCGATGAGGTGCGGCGGCAGCCCAACTTCGTCAAGGCGCGGCCCATCCTCGAGGAGGTCGACCGGTTCGACGCCGACTTCTTCGGAATGTATGCGCGCGAGGCCGAGCTCACCGATCCGCAGCACCGGGTATTTCTCGAGTGCGCCTGGGAAGCCCTGGAAAGCGCCGGGTGCGATCCTCGCAGCTACGCCGGCTCCATCGGCGTCTTCGCAGGCTCGAGCATCAACACCTACTTCCTCGAGCACGTCTGCCGCGACCGGCGCACGATCGAGGAATTCACCAGCAGCTACCAGGTAGGTTGCTATCCGATGCTGCTGGGAGCCGGCGCGGATTTTCTGTCGACGCGCGTCTCCTACAAGCTGGATTTGAAAGGCCCCAGCATCTCGATGGAGACCGCCTGCTCGACGTCTTTGCTGGCGGTCGCGCAGGCCTGCCAGAGCTTGATTCTCGGCCAGTCGGACATGGCCCTGGCCGGCGGCGTGTCCATCACCTTCCCGCAGAAGCGCGGCTACCTCCACCTGGAGGGCGGCATGGTCTCGGCGGACGGCACCTGCCGGACGTTCGATGCGAACGCCACCGGTACGATCTTTGGTAGTGGAGCGGGCGTCGTAGCGCTGAAACGCTTGTCGGATGCACAACGCGACGGCGACCATATTTTCGCGGTTGTCCGCGGATTCGGCGTCAATAACGACGGCGCCGCGAAGGTAGGATTTACTGCACCCAGCATTGACGGCCAGGCGGCTGCCATAGAAATGGCTCATGCCAATGCCGGTGTCGATGCTCGATCCATCAGTTACGTTGAATGCCACGGCACCGCAACACCGTTGGGCGATCCCATTGAAGTCGCTGCTCTCACCAAGGCGTTCCAGGCAAGCACGAGCGACAAGCAGTTCTGTGCCGTGGGCTCGGTGAAATCCAACATCGGGCACCTGGATGTGGGCGCGGGCATCGTCGGACTGATCAAAACAGCCCTGTCGCTCAAACACGGCGTCATTCCGGCCTCGTTGCACTTCACGGCGCCGAATCCGCAGATCGATTTCGCGTCGACGCCCTTCTACGTCAACTCGAAGCTGACCGAATGGCCGCGAACCGGTGGGCCACGACGCGCAGGCGTCAGTGCTTTTGGCGTCGGCGGAACCAACGTGCACATGGTCCTCGAAGAGGCGCCGGCGGTCGAGACACGCGAAGCGAATCCGCAGGCGTCCGAGCTGCTGGTTGTGTCAGCGCGGAGCGAGGCGGCCCTGGCGGCGGCGCGCACCAATCTCGCCGCACATCTGCGCTCGAATCCCCAGGAATCGCTGGCTGAGGTGGCGTACTCGCTACAGGTGGGGCGCCGCGCGTTTGACCATCGGGCGTTCGTTGTCGGACATACTGCCGAGGATGCCGCCACCAGGCTGGAGTCTGGATCCGGCTCGCCAGCGCGTGCCCGCCAGAGTAAGAACCCGGCGATCGCTTTCATGTTTCCGGGCCAGGGATCGCAGTATCCGGATATGGCTCGCGACCTGTACGCCGGGGAACCGGAGTTCCGGCTGCACTTCGATCGCTGCGTGGAGATCTGCCGGCCGGTGACGGGTGAGGATCTGGCCACACTCGTGTATCCGGCAGCCAACTCGCCTGAGGCGGCAAAGCGCCTGATGAACACGAAGTTCGCCCAGCCGGCGATCTTCGCGGTGGAGTACTCGCTCGCCAAGCTCTGGATGAGCTGGGGTATTCAGCCGTCCGCCATGATCGGACACAGCGTTGGTGAGTTTGTTGCGGCGGTCATGGCTGGGGTGATGTCGCTGGAGGATGCGTTGCCTCTCGTCGCGCTGCGCGGACGATTGATGCAGGACCTTCACCGCGGGTCGATGCTTTCGGTGCGGCTGCCGGAGAGGGAGCTGCGGCCGTTGTTGGCGGCGGATGTTGCGATTGCGGCTGTCAATGGGCCTTCGCTGACGGTTGCTTCAGGTCCTGATGCGGCCATTCATGCGCTCGAACAGACGCTCCAGGCGCGCGGAGTCATCTGCCGGCATCTGCACACATCACATGCATTCCATTCGTCGATGGTGGAACCCATCGTCGAGCCTTTGAGAGAGCAACTCAAACAGATCCGGCTGTCACCGCCGACGCTGCCTTACGTTTCGTGCGTCACAGGCACGTGGATCAAGGAGTCGGAAGCGACTTCGACTCAGTATTGGGCGCGGCATGCACGCGAGACAGTTCGCTTCGCCGATGGCATCAAGACGATGCTCGCCATGGAGTCGTCGCCTGTGCTGTTGGAAGTGGGCCCGGGCAATGTGTTGTCCACGCTGGCTTTCCAGGCTCTGCAGGGCGCGACCAACCCGGTCGTGACCTCGTTGCAGGATTCGGCTCGCGAATCTTCCGATCGGGCCTGCATGTTGGAGGCACTCGGCCGTCTGTGGACGAACGGCGCTGAGCCCAATTGGAGCGCTCTGCATCCCCAGCCGCTGCGTCGCGTGCCGTTGCCTACGTATCCCTTCGAGCGCAAGCGCTTTTGGATCGATGCGCCACCCAAGGACCGGGGAGCCCCCGCACCTTTACCCCTTTCTGCCGCGCCGGCCGACGTTGTCGCGCCAGCCCCCGTTGTTTCCCAGGACGATACTGCGATGACTCAACAGAACACCCGCATCGAAGAGCTCAGTGGCGCCATTGCGGCGATCCTGGAGAACCTGTCGGGCAGTGCGCCGCCCTCGATCACCGCGCCCATCAGTTTCCTCGAGATGGGGTATGACTCGCTGTTCCTGACGCAGGTGGCGCAGAAGATTCAGAGCCAGATGAAGGTGAAAATCACCTTCCGGCAGTTGCTCGCGCAATATTCGACGATCCCGACATTGGCGGCTTTCCTTGCGGAGAAGCTGCCGGCCAGTGCGGCTCCGGCCCGTGCCGCGCCTGCCCCGGCCACCTCGGCTGCGGGCGTATTGGGCGTACCAGGCGCTGCTGCCGCGATGGCAGCGGGGCCCGCGACGATGTCGGGCGCTCCCGGCGCGGCGTTCGCCGGACAGTCAGCGCCTGTTGGTGGCTTTGCCGGTGCCGCCGCCCCGGCCGCCGCAATGCTGGCGCGCGTACCGACGGGCGTGGCCTCAGGCACCGCGGCGATGGCCGGCGGCGCTGCCGGGCTCGAAAGCCTGTTCCGCGACCAACTGAACAGCATGTCTCAGCTCATCAGCCGTCAGTTTGACGTGCTGCAGGGCCTCGGTTTCAACGTGGGCGCCACGCCGGGGGCCGCGCCCGCTGGCGTGGTAGCCCCGGTGGCCGTGGCTGCCAACACCGCCGTCGCGCCGGCCAATGCCTCGCCCACAACCAGCGCCGCGACGGCCCCAGCCACGGCAGCACCCGCTGCGTCCGCGCAAGCCGCTGAGGAGTCACGCCCCTCGCGCTTCGCCGTTTTCAACCCCAAGGAAGCGGTCTCGACCAAGGAACTCTCAGCGGCGCAAAGAGCGCACGTAGATGACCTGATCGCCCGCTACACACGCAAGACCGCCGCATCAAAGCGCTACACCCAGGAACACCGCGCGGTGTTGGCCGACCCGCGCGCCGCGTCCGGCTTCCGGACGGAATGGAAAGAACTGGTGTACCCGATCGTCACCGATCGATGCGCCGGCTCCAAGCTCTGGGACCTCGACGGCAACGAATACGTCGACCTCGTCAACGGCTTCGGTCAGACCGCCTTCGGTCACTCGCCTGATTTCGTCGTCCAGGCGGTCAAGGAGCAGTTGGACAAAGGCTTCGCAATCGGCCCGCAGGCGGATCTCGCCGGCAAAGTCGCCGCGCTGTTCTGCGAGATCACCGGCAACGACCGGATGACCTTCTGCAACACCGGTTCTGAAGCCGTGATGGCGGCGATGCGACTGGCCCGCACGGTTACGGGCCGCGAAAAGATCGTCATCTTCAACGGCGACTATCACGGCCAGTTTGATGAGGTGTTGGTCAAAGGCGTGCAGCGAACAGGTGCGGAGCCACGCTCCATGCCTGTGGCACCCGGTATCCCCGCCTCGGCCGTGCAGAACATGATCGTTCTAGACTATGCAACGCCCGCGACGTTGCAGTGGGTTCGCGAAAACGCCGAGGATCTTGCGGCTGTGATCGTCGAGCCGGTTCAGAGCCGGCATCCCAGCCTGCAGCC
This sequence comes from Gammaproteobacteria bacterium, assembly GCA_034668025.1. Classification (GTDB taxonomy): domain Bacteria; phylum Pseudomonadota; class Gammaproteobacteria; order Steroidobacterales; family Steroidobacteraceae; genus 13-2-20CM-66-19. The sequence continues at coordinate 45,140 of JAXDQF010000248.1, forward strand.
CTACGAATTCCTGCGCGAGATCCGCAAGATCACCGCGGCTTCCGGCACCGCTTTCGTGATGGACGAAGTGGTCACTGGCTTCCGCACACATCCGGGCGGAATCCAGGCATTGGCCGGAGTGCGCGCCGACATGGCGACCTACGGCAAGGTGGTCGGCGGCGGATTGCCGATCGGCATTCTCGCCGGCAACAGAACATTCATGGACGCGTTGGACGGCGGCAGCTGGAGATTTGGTGACGACTCGTTCCCTGAAGTCGGAGTGACGTTCTTTGCCGGAACGTTCGTCCGTCATCCGTTGGTACTCGCCTCCGCCTGGGCTGTCCTGCAGTACATCAAGGCGCAGGGCCCACAGATGCAGGAGAAGCTGGCGAAACGCACTTCACAGCTCGCCGCTGACCTCAACGAGCTGTTTACGAAGTATGGTTTGAAGACGAAGGTGGAAACCTTCGCCAGCTGGTTCTTCTTCAACATCCACGGCGAGCATCCGAACGCCACGCTGTTGTTCTATCACCTGCGCCTGCGGGGTGTTCACATTCAGGACGGCTTCCCCTGCTTCCTGACGACGGCTCACTCGGAAGCCGACTTCAACCTCATTTACGACGCATTCGCGCAAAGCGTGGCGGAGTTGAACGCGGTTGGCATCCTGGGCACGCCGCCGAACACGGGCGCGAGCGCTGGCGCAGCGAGCGCCGCGGTCGCCAGCGGCAGCGCCGACTCCGGCATTCCCCTGACTGAAAGCCAGACTGAAATCTGGCTCGCCGCCCAGATGGGCGACGAAGCCTCATGCGCCTTCAACGAGTCCGTGAGCCTGACACTGCGCGGCTCACTCAACGAGGCCGCACTGCGCGCCTCGCTGTCGTTCCTCTTTGAACGGCACGACGCATTGCGCGCGACCTTTACAGCCACCGGCGAAGAAATGCGCATCAGCGCGGCACAACCGCTCGACCTGCCGATTGTGGACCTCACCACGCGCCCGGACGCTCGAGTTGCCGCCGAACAAATCATCGCAGACGATGCCCGCACGCCTTTCGATCTCGTGACGGGTCCAGCGGCGCGGGTGCAGTTGCTACGCCTCGCCCCCGATCATCACGTTCTGACGTTCACCGCCCACCACATCATCGTGGACGGCTGGTCGATCAATGTGGTCGTCAGCGAGCTCGCTGAGATTTATCCCGTGTTGGTCGAAGGCGGCGTGCCGCAGCTGGCCCCTGCCCTGCGCTTCAGCACCTACGCCCGCGACCAGGCCCACCGTGACCCGGCGGAAGCGGCGAAAACCGAGAGCTTCTGGCTCGGCCAGTACCGTGAGCCGGTGAAGACCCTGGATCTGCCCACCGATCGGCCGAGGCCGGCGCTGAAGTCGTACAGCGGCTCGAGCCGCTGCCGCCGCATTGACGCGAGCTTGTATCAGTCACTGAAGAAGAGCGGCGCCAAGGCGGGCAACACCCTGTTCGTCACGCTGCTCGGCGCCTTCCAGGCCCTGATCGGCCGGCTGTGTGATCAATCCGAGGTGGTCGTCGGTGTCCCGACCGCCGGGCAATCCCTTCTCGAAGACCAGATCCTCGTCGGTCACTGTGTCAACTTCCTGCCGATACGCGGAAGCTGGACGAAGGAAACTGCGATTGGCGAGCACCTGCGTGCCGTGTCGAAGAGCGTTCTCGATGCGTATGAGCATCAGAGCTATACGCTGGGCACCCTGGTGCGCAAGTTGCAGCTCACCCGCGAGCAGAACCGCGTGCCGCTGGCGGAAATCCAATTCAACCTCGAACGGCTGGCGGACCAGATCCGGCTGCCGGGGCTCAACATCGAAGTGGCGCCCAACAGCAAGGCCGCTGTCAACTTCGACCTGTTCCTGAACGTGATCGAGTCGGAGAGCGGACTGCGCCTGGACTGCGATTACAACACTGAGCTGTTCGATGCGGCGACCGTCGACCTGTGGCTCGACTGCTACCAGGCGCTCCTCGAGTCGATCGTGGCCAACCCGGCGACCCCGGTGTTGCAGATCGCCTGCCTGCCGGCCGCCGAGCGGCAGCGCGTGCTGTTCGACTACAACCGCACGCAGGCGCCTTTCCCGGACCGGACTGTGCACCAGCTGTTTGAGATGCAGGTGGTCGAGCGCCCGCAGGCCCTGGCCGTGCAATTTCACGACGACAGCATCAGCTACGAAACCCTGAATCGCCGGTCCAATCAGCTTGCCAACCACCTGCTCACCCGCATCGGGCCCGAGGGCGCCGCCAGGGAGCAACGCCTGATCGGTGTGGCGGTGGAGCGGTCACTCGACATGTTGGTTGCCCTGCTGGCCACCCTGAAAGCAGGCTGTGCCTACGTGCCGCTCGACCCCACTCATCCGAGCACGCGCCTGCGGCACATTTTGACCGATGCCCGGGTGGCCGCCTTGATCACCGATGGCTCGGTGGACCCTTCTGTGGTTCCCGCGGGCACGTCGGCCATCCATCTCAAGACCGAGATTGGTGACATTGCCGCCTCGTCTGCGACAGCGCCCCGGGTTGCTGTATCCAAGGACAGCGTGGCGTATGTCATCTACACATCCGGATCAACTGGACTGCCGAAAGGCGTCGCGGTGACGCACGGGGCCGTCGTCAACTTCCTCACTTCAATGGCGCGCGAGCCTGGACTCACACAGGACGATGTGCTGCTCGCCGTAACGACGATCTCGTTCGACATTGCCGGCCTCGAGCTGTATCTACCGCTGGTCGTCGGCGGCAAGGTTGTGATCGCCGAGCGCGAGGAAGTCATCGACGGATTCGTACTGCTGCTGCACATGGAGCAATGCGGCGCGACCGTGATGCAGGCCACTCCCGCCACGTGGCGCATCCTGTTGGAAGCGGGATTCCGCGCCAAGTCGGGCTTCAGGATGTTGTGCGGTGGCGAGGCGCTGCCGCGTGAGCTGGCAAATCGACTGTTGGACGGCAGCGGTACGCTGTGGAACATGTACGGACCCACGGAAACCACGATCTGGTCCTCCTGCACGCGGGTGACCGCCGGGGATGCCCCGATCACGGTCGGCAAGCCCATTGCCAACACCCAGTTCTATGTGCTCGATCGCCAGGATCAGCCGGTTCCTCCCGGTGTTGCGGGCCAACTGCACATTGGTGGCGACGGCGTTGCGCGCGGCTATCACAATCGCGCCGAGCTGACGGCCGAGCGCTTTGTGAACAACCCCTTCCAGGCCGGCCGCATGTATCGCACGGGCGATCTGGCCAAATGGCTGCCGGACGGCACCCTGCAGGTGCTGGGCCGCCTCGATCACCAGATCAAGCTGCGCGGCTTCCGGATCGAGTTGGGCGAAATCGAAGCCGCCCTGATGCGCCAGAACAATCTGTCCGCAGTGGCTGTGTTGCTCCGGGAAGACAATCCTGGCGCGCCCCGGCTGGTTGCGTATTATGTTGAGCCGGCGGGACAGGCGCTGCTGCCTGGGCAACTGAGCGCTTCCATTGCCGACGATCTGCCCGAATACATGATTCCGAATGGATGGTTGAAGCTCGAGCGCCTGCCGGTGTCGCCGAACGGCAAACTCGACCGCGCCGCCCTGCCTGTACCTGAAGTTGTTGCGGTCAATGAATCGGAATTCTTGACACCCACCACCCCGACCGAGGTCAGCCTCGCAAAAATCTGGGCCGAGGTATTGCATCTGTCCCGGGTCGGCGCAAATATGGATTTGCTAAAGCTGGGCGCCGATTCGATCCAACTATTCCAAATTGTCGCCCGTTCCAGCAGAGAGGGGTTTCGTTTGAGCGCGAAGGAGTTGTTACAGCTTCGGACTGTCCGGGCTGTTGCTGCATCCATTGACGATGCGGCGAACCGGGGGAGCACAGAGGAACCGGGTGCGCGCAAGGCTCTCCCGAGCCTCAGCCAATTCCAGCGTGGTCGCAGAGCGGCGTCCACCACGAAGCGGTAATGGTCACGGCGACTCACCGAATACTGGGTTCAATTGCTGCGGAGGACGCACAGCGCTCCGCGGAGGATTCGACCGCGCCCGCGGACCTCTCGGAAGCCATCACGGATTTCCCATGCTCCGTCGCGCAGGAGCGCTTCTGGCTGCTGGATCGCCTGGAGCCGGGGAACGCGTCTTATAACGTAGCGGTCCGGTGGCGACTGGAAGGCCGCATCGCCACCGAGTTGCTGGAAGAGGCTTGGCAGGAAATCATCGCGCGCCACGAAGTCCTGCGAAGTCACTTCCTGGAAGTGGACGGCAAGCCGATCCAGCGCGTCGCCCCCCGGGGCGCATTCAAACTCGTCGAGATCGACCTGAGCACGTTGCCGGCGGATGCCCGCCCGGCCGAGGCCGATCGGATTGGCCTCATCGAGGCACGCGCCCCATTTGATTTGAGCGGCGGCCCGCTGTTGCGCGTGATGCTGCTTCGATATTCCCCCACGACCGCAGTCATTCTGATCACCACGCACCAGATCGTCTCGGACGGCTGGTCGATCGGTGTGATGTCACGCGAGATGGGCGCGATCTACGAAGCGCTCAGCAGGCAACGGCCGATTCCCCTCGAGCCCCTGGCAATCCAATACGGCGATTACTCGTTGTGGCAGTTGGAGTGGTTGCGAGAGAGAGGCACGGACGCGGAGACGGCCTATTGGAGCCGCCAGCTGAGCGGGGTGGTCCCCTTCGAAGTGGTAGCCGACCGGCCGCGCCCGGCAGTGCCGACGACTAACGGCGCGATCGTATCGCTCGTGCTGCCTCGTGATTTGACGACCAAAATGCAGGCGCTGAGTGCCGAGCGTGGCGTCACGTTGTTCTCAGCAATCGTCTCTACTCTGTGCGCGACACTCTCGCGCTACACGGGCAAAGCCGAAATTGTCGTGGGCACCCAGGTGTCCGAGCGCGACCAGGTCGAGCTCGAGCCGATGATCGGCCAGTTTGTGAACTCACTGATCCTGCGCAACCAGGTGGGCGGTGACCCGCCGTTCAACGAGTTGCTGGATCGGGTCAGCGGAACCATCTCCGAGGCCCTGGAGCACCGGCACATTCCCATTGAGCGCCTGCTGGGAATGGTCAAGGCGGGCCGCGGCGGCAGTGACAGCCCGCCGGTGTCCATCAACTTCATTTTCCAGCGCACATTCATTGAGAACCGCCAGTATTCGGACTTCACGCTCATTGACCTGCCCTCGCTGCCCGCGGGGGCCATCTACGACCTGAACTTCTTCATGGTGGAGCGCCCGGACGGCTGGCGCTTCTCCTGCCAATTCAACACGGATCAGTTCGAGGCCGACACGGCCAACCGGCTGCTGCGCTATTTCCAGGCGGCGCTGCAAAGCGCGGTGGAGAATCCCGGCCGGCGCGTTTCGCAGCTGCGGCTCGACGATCCAGCACAATCGAAAGCCTTGCTCCAGGCTCTGAACAACCAGCCAACAGGCGCGCGCGATCTGACAGTGGCCGCCGCCATCAGTGCGCGCGCGGCCGGTGCGCCCACCGCCGTTGCCATCACCCAGGGCGATCGCCGCGTCACTTTTGAGCAGCTCGAGTCGCAATCGAGCCAACTGGCTCACCGCCTGCAGGCGCAGGGAGTCGGCGCCGGCAAACGTGTTGCCCTGTGTCTCGAACGCTCTGTTGATCTGGTCGTCGGTGTACTTGCAACACTGAAAGCCGGTGCCAGCTACGTACACCTCGAGCCGCGCGAGACTGCCCAACAGCTGCAGCGCCTGGTGGATTCGTCCGGCGCCACAGTCGTGCTGGCGAGCCCGACAGTTGCACGCTCACTCAATGCACCCGGCGGCGTAATTGCAGATTTCACCAGCCAGGCATCCGGCCCGCAGGCATCGTTGCCGACAGCCACGGCTGACAGTCCGGCGGCGCTTTGGATCGATTCCCGCAATCCAGACAGCCTGGCCTGCGTCGAAGTGTCGCAGCAGGAGCTGTTCGATCACGCGCACTCTCTGGGCGAGCGCCTCAGTTTGTCTTCCCAGGACGCACTGCTGTCACTCGCCGGTGTCACACCAGACTCCATTACCGTCGATTGCCTTTCGCCGTTGCTGCGCGGAGCGCGCATAGTATTTCCGAGCGCCGGCGACACCAGTGATGCCAACCGATTGCAACAGGCATTGCGGCGCGCAAGGGTGACCGTCATCCACGCGACTTCGAACGACTGGCCAACACTGTTGCAGTCCCTTGCCGGCTTCAGCGGCAAGATCCTGTTTGATCGCGGCAGCACCCGGCGTGAGGTGGTCTCGCAGCTGCTGAACAGCGGCGTCGAGGCATGGGCCCTGCACGGCTACCCGGAAACCGCCGGGGTTGTATCGGCGCAGCACATCCGGCAGTTGCACGATTTGCGGCTGCTCGGCGCGCCATTGGCGGGAGCCGGCTATCTCGTTCTGGACGCTGCGGACCAGACTCCACCGGTTGGAGCGGCCGGCGAACTGTACATCGACAGCCACGGCGAGCGGTTCCCGACCGGGGATGCGGCACGTATCAGAGCTGACGGTACGGTCGAGATCATCAACGAGGCCGACGTCCACCAGTCGCGGAACTCGAACGACATTGGCAGCGGCACGGCCGAAACGGAGGGACCGATCGATCAGGCCACCGAGAGCGAGCTCGCCCTCATCTGGGGTGAGTTGCTCGGACAGCGCGAGGTCGATCCCACAGCCAACTTCTTCGAGTTGGGCGGCCACTCGCTGCTCGCGGCACGCATGCTGGCCCGGGTCGAAGCCAGATTCGGGCGCCGCGTCACGCTGGGCTCCCTGTTTCGCGCCCCGAGCATTCGAGGACTCGCGCGCCTGCTCCACAGCGACGCGCGCGACTTCGATTTCCGGCAGATGGTGAAGTTGCAGGCAGACGGCGCCAACCTTCCGCTGATTGCCATCAACAACACGGGCGTCTACTACCTGTTGGCCAAACGAATGGGGCCGCAGCAACCGGTGACGTCGCTGCAGGTCTTCGATCCGGCAGCCAAGCACGAAGCGCTTCCCGGAACACTCGAAGAGATTGCGGGCGAGTACGTAAAGCTGATCCGCCGCGTTCATCCGAACGGGCCATACGTGCTGGCAGGCTGGTGCGTCGCTGGCGCGCTCGCATTCGAAATCGCCCGCCAGTTGACGGCCGCGGGCCAGGAAGTTCGCAGCCTGTTCCTCATTGACTCGTGGGTGCCGCGTTACTTCATGCGCCAACCCGCGCTGCGCCGCCTGATCGGACATTACTCCCTGCGCTGCGAACTGGCCCTCGCCGACTGGCGCCGCTTCACCTCAGGCCAGCAGACGTTCGCGGAATTCATCAACCAGCGCGTCCTGGTGCAGAAGATTCGCAAGCTGTTCGGCAAAGCCGAGCAGGCACCGACGGTGCACAGCGACTCCGCGGCCGATCCGGAAAACTACGACAAGTGGTTGCTCGAGTATCTGCAGGCCACGACGGGCCGTTATGAGCCCGGGGCCTACTCAGGCCGCATCACGTTGTTCCGCAGTACCCGGGAGCCTACAGGCCTCCTGTTTGATCCCCTGGCGGGCTGGGCTGAGTTCGCCCAGGGCGTGGACCTGGAGCTGGTGGAAGGCAACCACTTCACGATATTCCAGGATCCCGGCGCGACGCAGATGGCGGCACGCATGGGGGCGATGATCGAGAAGGCGTCCGCTTCCAGTACGTCTTGAAGTTGGCGGTCTCGCTGGTCAGGCAGAAAGCCTCCAGCGCCCGGGTAATCTGCGGCGTGCCCTCGATCAGCAACGTCGGACCTGACAGATCCTCCACTACAACATCCACGGCAGCGATCCTGGCCACCAGTCGCTCCATGTCCGCCGGCCGCATCTGCCCCCACTGCAAGGTCCACGACTGTGGACTTTGAATGGTTGGAAAATAGTTGTGCGCTCCCGTTCCATACGACAGCAGCAACACGGAACGCTCGCGCGACAGCCGCACCACTTGCGTCCACTCCGGTATCCACGCGCGTGCGGCGTACAGACCGGCGCTTTCGGGAAATATCCGGGTCTCCCGCCAGGCAGTGTAGGTTTCATGCACTTGCGCCCAGCTGCCGAGGGTGCCGAGACCTACGAGCGGGATCATCAGCAGGTTGCGCAAGGAACCCAGCGGTAGCCACGCGAGCCCTGCGAGCGTCCCGGCAACCAACACCGGATCATAGATGACGTGTTGCGGGGGCACGCTGTAAGCATAGAAAGCGAACACCGCGTGCAGCACGCCGCAGAGCACAATAAATTCCACGGCCTTGGCAGGTATCCGCTGCCGCGCGCCCTCATATAGGGCGAGCGCGGCGAAACCAAACAGCACCAGGGTGCTCACGATCCACCAGCCGGCGTGATTCGCGAGGTAATAGCGCCAGCCCGCGCCAATGGGAGCAATGAAGTCCAGTCCCGAGCCGCGGGTAAACAGACCGTAGTGGTTGGATTGGTAGAATTTCGCTCCCGCCATGGGAAACAACGTCGCTATGACAGACTGCAATCCATACAGCGCGCTCAGCACGGCTCCCAACAGGAAGAAAACGATTGCCCCGGGTGCAAAGAGGCGCAGCAGGCCCGTCAGGGTGCGATTCGGTGCTCGCCACCACTCAACCAGGATGACAGCGCAAATCCCCGCTGACGCAATGAACGGCAACGAGGGAACGCTGTAGCAGCCGACCACGGCAACAGCCAACGCAGCATCCAGTCGCCGCTCATAGACCAGGAGCAACGAAAACAGCAACGACAGTTGCACCAGCACATAGGGGAAATTGGGATTTGGCCACAGCAGCAGCGGGCTCAGCAGCGCGGCCGCGAGCAGCCAGGCGCGTGGCTGCGGTGTCTGGCGGACGAACCACGACCAGAAGAGCGCCGTCAGGACGACATAGGGAACATCAAACGCGAGCAGCGGCCAAAACCCACGGCCCCCGACCTGGAAGGCCAGGTGCTGCAGCAGCACCGGCAGCAGGCCGTAGATGTAATAAGCATCCACACCCAAACCCAGATGCTGCTCGAGCAGATAGTCCACATTCAGCAGGTTGCCCCGGTCCTTCAACACCCACAGATCGAACGAGAACAGGATGGGCCAGGAAAGCAGCACCAGCGCGGTAAACACCGCCAGCGCAGCCAGGAAATAGTTGCGGGCGCATCGCTTGGTCATGGTACCCCGTCGCCTTTTTTCTCTATGATGCCACAGTCATGAAACTGAACTTCACGCTGGTGGCGTTGCTCGCGGTTGCAGGCCTGGGCCTGCTGTTCGTACTGCGAATAGTGGTCAAAAGCTATCTGGACGAGCGCTCCGACTTCGTCCGCAATCCACCCACCGAGATTTCCCGGCATCCCGAGCGCACGGGAATTCAGGGACTGCGCGAGATTTCCATCCCGCCTTCCGCGCAAACGCCGCGGCTCGCGGCCTGGTACGCCCCGCCCTCGAACCGGGCGGCAGTCGTGTTGATTCACGGCTGCGGCGCCGATCGCTCGGGCGTGCTTCCAGAGACGCGCATACTCGCGCAGGCCGGCTTCGGCGTCGTTGCCCTGGATCTGCCGGGACAAGGTGCGAGTGAGGGCCAGTCGCTCTGGGGTGTGGCGGAGCGCCGCGCGGTCAGTGCAGCAGTCGACTGGCTGATCAAACGCGACGAGGTCGATCCACAAAGGGTGGGCGCGCTGGGCCAGTCCATGGGCGCATACATTGTGACACAGGCGGCTGTGCTCGATCCGCGGTTACGCGCGGTTGTCATAGAAGCGTCACCTGCCGACGTGGTCGTCATGAACCGCATGGCCACCGCCCGCTGGGGGGTGTTGAGTCAATGGCCCACCTTGTGGGCCTTGTACGCTTCGGGCATGCCGTTGGATATGCAGCCGAAGGATGTCATCGGCTCCATATCGCCGCGGCCGTTACTGCTCATCGGCGGCAAGCACGATGAGTTGGTCCGCCCGTTCATGCTGCAGCAGTTGTATGACGCCGCCAAGGAGCCCAAGGAGTTGTGGATCCTGGACCAGGCGCATCACGTCGACTATGCGGCCGTGGCCCCGGAGGAATTTCGCGACGGCCTGCTGGCATTCTACCGGCGCACGCTCGATGTCAATTGACGCATCCAGCGCTTGAGCGCGCGTGGCGGTGCGGCCAGGCGCTGCAACCCGGAGAACAGAATCTCATCGGGCGTCGTCGGTTTTGATTTCGACAACATGCCGATACCCGCGATTTTCAACCCGTCACGCAGCGGTGAACGGCCGGGCGGAGTTGGTCCCAGACCGGCCTTGCGCAGATAGTGATTCACCTGGTACACGCGCGCCCGGAGGTCGAGCGGGCGCATGCAAAAGCCGATGCTGACACTGACGGAGACTTCGTCCCCGTTCTGCACCCAATGGGGTCCGAGCGGCGGGTTGTGTATCACCGTGCCGGGTACCAGGTGATAGGTTGTACCGCGGGCCTGCAGCTCTTCGCGGTACTTGGCGGCCTGGAAGTCGCCGGAGTAAAAGCTCTCGATCTGCGCATCGGGCAACAGCTGCCGATCGTTCGGGTCAAACAGGCTGATGTGCTTCGAGCCGCTGATCTGGAACAGGAAGTTGGATTCGTGATCGATGTGATACGGCGTCACGATGCCGGGTGAGGCCAGGAAAATGGTCAGTGTCGACCAGGTGATCTGCTGCCGCAGCGGCTGAGCGGCGCACGCTTCGATCTCCTGCAGTATCTGTTGCAGCAACGCTGCATATTCCGGATCCACCGCATTGGCGCTGGAGATCTTCATCCAGGCACCGGCGGCCGCAATGTCGAGCACCGCGCTGGCGAGGCGCTTCTGCGGCTCCATGGCCGTAAACTCCGAGGACACCTGGTTTGATTTGCCGCCCAAAGCAACAAACTTCGCGTTGTCGCCGCGCTGCAGCATGCGCTCGGCCAGCTCGGCCAGCCGCGGCAGGGCGAACAGCGGGTGGCCGCAGAGGTTGTGGCGGAACATGAACGAGTGGACGTTGAAGTCACCGCTGAACTGCCGCGCGTCCGCCTCCAACAGGGGCCCCCGCGGCGCGTTCTGTAAAACAGACTGTGTCATTATTTTTATACTCTTTATCTACACGGCCGGCTGCGATCTCCTGATGAATTGAGCCGCAAAGCCGGGCATCAACAACACGATCATGAGCACGTAGAGCCCCGCTCCGGCAGCGACGAGCAGCAGCAGCTCGGAAACGCCGCCCAGTAACGGCGCCGTCTCGCGCTGCAACAGCCACACCCCCGCTCCCATCGTGAGAGCGGCTGCCAAAGCCGGCAACTGGCCCCCGAGAATCACCCGGGGAGACAGGCCGATCTTCCGCTGCAACAACGTGATTGGCACCGCGATCGTCGCGAACGGCCGGCCCCCGATGACCGCCGCCGCCACTGTTATGCCAAATGGCGCCGCCACGAGCGTGGCCACCACCGTAGTCAACGTTTGTATGACAGACCCAACTGCTTCGGCTTTCTGGAAATTACATGCCAGCAGGGTTGCCCCGGCGCAATAGTGCGTAATTTGTGCCATGCAGGCAAGTAAAAGTAACTGCGTCGCGATTATGCCCGTATACCAGCGGGGATCGAGCCAAACATGAAACAGCGTGGGAATCACTACGGCGCCGCCGACGCACAGCGGGAAGCAAAATACGCTCATCAGGGTTACGGTACGCCGCAACGCGTCCGCGAGCGCCACAGGATCGCTCGCGAAGCGCCTCAGCTCCACGCGGGCTACGGCATAGCGAGGTACCACTGTCAGCTCCAACAAAACTTCGGTGAGCTTGCCCGCCAGACTGAACAATCCCAGCGGCGCGGGGCCCCAGAACAATCCCAGCAGCAATCGGGGTATCTGCCCACCTCCCCAACTCATGACTCTGGATACGAGCGTCGGAGCCGCGTAGCGCAATACATCGTCAAAATGCGGGCGGGAAAAACCGAAGCGCAGCTTCAAGGGCACCGTGTTCCAAAGCACCACCGCAATCACCACGCGGGTCACGAGCGCCTGCCAAACGAGGGCCCAGACGCCGAAGCCCGTGAGCGTCAGCACCAGGCCGACGATTCCACCGACCAACAAGCTGACAATGGATCGTAATGCCAGGGGCCCGAACCGCATGTCGCGTTTCGTCGCCGCGGTCGGCGCTGCGCTGATGGCGGTCAGGGCGGGCAGGATCGCCATCCAACGCAGAATGGGCCCGAGCTCCGCGGCGCCCAAAATCCTTCCCAGCCAGTCCGCGCCCACGAAGATGACCAGCCCGAACAGCAGCGAGAATGCCACGACAGCGGTCGTCATCGTCGCGAAATGCTCCTCCTGCGCCTCGCGCACGGAGATCAGTGAGTCCGCCGCTGCCTCGCAGGGTACCGATTCGCAGAAACCGACAAACACCATGACGAGGGAGATCAGGCCGAATGCCTTGGGACCCAGCACCGGCGCCTGGATCGCGAACAGTGCGACAGCGAATACCTGCGAGAAGACCGTTTTGGTGGTCAACCAGGAGGTCGGGGAGAGGCGTGCCCGCCAGTTCACGCCAGCGGCGGCGTCCATACCGGGTAAATCCGCTCTACCGGCCGGCGCCGTTGCAACGCGCGCGCGGCCCGGATCGTGGCCAACTTCACCTGGTCCAACCAGCCGTACCGGCCCGGAGCTGTCGGCTTCAGGCCCAGGTCGCGCAGGCGGCGATTCAACTTGTGCAGCTCCTGCAACCGGTCGATCGAGCGCAGCTCATAGTTGACGCTCAGCGCCACCGACACATTGTCCGAGTTCTGCACCCAGTGCGGAGCATTCGGCGGCACGTGAATCCCGAAACCCGCCTTCAGGTCGTAGGCACTCGCCTCGGCCTGGCGCTCCGGGCGGTAGGTGGCCAACACCTGGCTCACCGCGTAGAAACGCTCCAACTCGAGGTCCGTCACGAGCGTCCGATCCGTCTGATCAAACACGTAAAATGTCTTGTCGCCGGCCACCTGCAGCAGGAAGTTGGTTTCACTATCCATGTGATACGGAGTCACACGGCTCGGCGAGCTGATCATGATCAGTACCTCGCCGATGGTGACATCGCGACGCATCCGCTCACCGGACAGCGCGACGATGCGGGCGAGAACACTCTGCAACAGCGGGCCGTAGACCGGATCCTGCTCCGCATGCTTCAGGATCACGAACGAATTGTTGTGCGCGATGTTGACCATCGTCTCATCGAGCGACAGTTTCTCGTTTTGCCTGTATTCCCAATTGTTGTTGACCGCGATGGGACCGTTGGACCAATAGGTTTCCCGATGGTCGGGCATGCGGCGCGACAGCTCTACGAGGTTATCCAGCTGCCACAGCGGGTTGCCGGCGAGGCCATGGGGAAACATGAAATCGACGCGGTTGTAGTTGCGTGGAAACACACCGTCCGGATCCACGACCACGGATGCGGCGCTGCTGCTCGTAAGTGAGTCCATACAGTCTCTTGCACCAGACTCTTGTTATGGGGAACGCTCCGCTGTGGAGCGACGGTTTACAGTATCCGCCAACGCGACGTGCGCGTAAAAGACCTGCTTCTCAGTTGCTGCCCGGCCTGGGGCGGTGGCGCGGTGCGGTAGTGTGCCTCGGTTGCAATTTACCCGGCAAGCCACTGATATTCTTCATCTTTGGCTCATCTGCCCCGTCCGCACGACAGAACGGAAACAATTATGGCAAAGTACCGGGATGGCGCGGTTTTGAGACCCCGCACTCGGCGACCGTGCCGCGGGACTGATCCAATCCACCTCCTACCGTGGCCCACAACAATCGAATGAGCGCCGAATCCGTCGTGCCTGAGCCTCTCGTGGAGTCTGACCAGGAGATTTCAGACGCACTGGTATTGCTTTACAAGCTGCCTGAAGAAGCCATCGACAGCATTCGCCAGGCTAAAACCGCATTGGGAATCGAATTTACCGAGGCGGCTCTGCACACCGGCCTGGTGACGCAGCGTGAGCTCGACTCGGCCCTGGACTGGGTCCGGCGCCGCGGCATGAACGAAGGTCGCAGCATCATCGAAGAGGCCCTGCGACGCCGGCCGAATCCGAACGCGCTGGTGGTCTGGGAGGGCGAGAAGCTCAACCCGGGCAAGCAGCTCATCCTGGCCCACGACCCCTACAGCGAGCGCAGCGAAGCCATCCGGAGCCTGCGCACCGAGTTGTTGATGCGCACCAATGGCCGCCGCGGCGCGGCCATGTTCGCGCTGCTGAGCCCGACTTCCGGCGAGGGCCGGTCGCAACTGTCCGCGGAGCTGGCCATCGCATTCGCCCAGCTCGGCAGCCGCACGCTGCTCGTCGACGCCGATATGCGCAATCCGCGGCAGCACCTGCTGTTCGGAGCGCAGAACACTATCGGCCTCGCGCAGGCGCTGGTCGACATCAAGCAGCACCGGGTCTACGGCGTAAACGGCGTTCAGCACATGACACTGATGACGGCCGGTACCGTGCCCCCGAATCCCCTGGAGCTGCTGTCCGGAAACCGTTTTGAGCGGCTGGTGGCCGAGTGGCGCCGCAGTTATGAGTTCGTCGTCATCGACACCCCGCCGGCCGCGCGATTCTCCGACGGCTTCGCCATTGCCACGGTTGCGGGAAACGTGGTGGTGCTGGGGCGGACCAACTCAACTTCCTACAGCGCAATGACCGAAATGCGCCGCAAGTTGGATACGACCAACGCGTTTGTAGTGGGCGCGGTGATGAGCAGCTTCTGAGCAACACCGTGACGTCCGCGGGGCCCGGTGCTCCACCGATGTGCGAAACCGCGCACCTGCACTGGAATGGCACCAAGCGAAAATGGCTGTATTTTCAGGCGTGACCGCCATCATTCGACAATAACGGTGCGCCGCAATTGAACACGACAGGTTGTGGATTTTGTGCTTAAATGCTAGAGACTGAAGTCGTGCCGTCGGCCTCCCGGCCGCAGCAGGAAACAATGGCCGCTACCGAACAAATATTTGGGGACAGGGCCGCTTCAACAGTAACCTTTCCCCCTGCTTTCAACACGAGCGACGTCACGGGTCCGCGGCTCACGGCTGAGCAACTGGCGGACTTCCGCCGCGATGGTTTTCTGTGCGTCGAGAATCTGACCACGCGCGTTGAAATCGAATCTTTGATCGAAGCCTACGATCGGCTGTTTACCGAAAAGCGGGGTTGGGAAGCCGGCGACCTGTTCGACATGGTGGGCCGCGACGACCTCAACAAGGGCCTGTCCCTTCCGCAGATGCTGTGGCCTTCGCGCTACGAGCCGCTCCTGCGCCAGACGCGCCTGTACGAGAGCGCCCACTCCCTCGCGCAACAGTTGCTCGGGCCCAAGCTGGAAAACATTCTCGAGCACGCCATTTCCAAGCCGGCCAGCAAGGGTGCCGCGACGCCGTGGCACCAGGACGACGCCTTCAGCCGGCCGGGCACGGGATTCGCTGAGGCCATTTCCATCTGGATGCCGCTGCAGGATGTCGACGTCGGCAGCGGTTGCATGCAGTACATCAAGGGCAGCAATCACGGACCGTTGTTTGACCATCGCAGTCCCAACAACGACCCGCGTATTCACGGCCTGGAAGTCGTCACGCCCCCGGACCTGACCCATTGTGTCCCGGTTCCGCTACCTGCGGGTGGCGCAGTGATTCATCACTCGCGTACGTTGCACTCGGCCGGAGTCAACACCAGCAACCAGCCGCGCCGCGCGTACATACTCGGTTATTCGGTGCAGTCCCGTCCGCATCAGCGGGCGACGCGCGACTATCCCTGGAACCTGGAAAAGCAGACCGCCCGTGAAGAACGCGAGCTGCAGGCCATGTCACCGCTACGGCGAAGCTGGCGCCGCCTGCAGAAGATGATTCGCGGCTACGGCTTCTGAGCCTGCCCGCAGCGAGCTGGCATCAGCTCGCCAGCCGGTGTCGGATCATGCGCAGGTAGCGCCGATGCCACCGGTTCGCCTCCCGCGCCGACGTCCAGTCGATCATGCTGTCATTCAAGTCGTAGTGACCCAGCTGTCCTTCCGGCACATTCCCGGTTTCCACGGCCCGGATGAGCTCCGGTAACCGCTTGTAGAACTGCTCCGAGCGATACGGCGGGTGCAAAGACCACAGGCCGGGGGGGCTGCCCAGCAGATCGATGCGGCTCAAGCCGGCGCTCTGCATGGTTTTCGTCATGAGAACCTCGGCCTCCCGCACGCCCGGCGGATTCCCCAACAGCTTGGATTTCAAACGCTGCCGTGCCCCCGGGGGCAGCAGCGGAAACACCCCCAGCTGCTCCTTGAACCGGTTCAGGTCGATCATGAAAATGCGGGTACTGACATCGCGGTGGCGGTAGGCAAGCGACTCGTGCGGCTCTTTCGTCACCGCCAGCCCGCCCGCTTCGTTGTGGCCGAAAATCCGCCCGTCAGGGCGCGGAGGCCCGGGGAATGGCGCGGTAACGAGCACATCCGGCCGCTGCTCCATGCAAGCGATGGCATCCCGGATCCACGTTCGGCTGAAGCCGCCGAACATGATGTCGCCGTCGATGTGGAACACGTATTGCGCGTTCGCGACGTATAAGCCGAAGAAATAGGCGTAGAACGGCCCCCCGTCCCAGGCCTTCACCGGAATCGAGTCGACGCCGAAAAAATAGCGCGCCACGGCCCGCTGCATGCCTTCCGAATAATCCACATCGGCCACTTCGAGCTGCGGACAGGTCCTGGCAGCCTCGCGGATCACCTGCCGGGTGCGGTCGAGATTTTCCTGGAAGTTGCTGACGCGATAGCGACCGGAGCGACTCTGATGAGTGTCGATCGTCACTACGAACCGGTCGACCATGCCGCCCAGCGCGCGGATCTGGTGGGGCAACAGGTGCTCCAGATGCCGAACGTCCATCGGATAGGTGCTCATCTGAGCCGCGACGCCGTGTCTTGCCGTCATCTACTTCCCGTCATCTGCAGGCCTTTGCGCTTCGTCAGCGCAGTTGGAGAGCGAACCTTATAATACTATCGCGCGGCCGGCCGGGTATGATGCGGACCAAACAAGAGCGCGTTCGATGCACCAATCAGTTCTAGTCCTCGGCGCCAACGGATTCATTGGCACACAGGTTGTAACCGCCTTAGCTGCCACCGGTTGGGCAACGCCCATCCGCGGCGTTCGCCGCTCTGCAGGCCCCTCCAAGGGCTTCGAGGAGCGCATCGTCGACGCCACGAATCCTGAGTCCGTCGCGAACGCCATCCGGGGCGTGTCAGCAGTTGTCGATTGCGTTGCGGGCGGTGGCGACACGATCGTTGCTTCCGCCAAAGCACTCTTCGGGGCAGTTGCGCGTACCGACCCGCCCGTGCGGGTCATGCACCTGAGCAGCATGGCCGTGTATGGCAGCGCCGTGGGCCTGGTCGACGAATCAGCGCCTTTCCAGGGTGATCTGGGCCCGTACTCGGTGGCCAAAATCGAAGCCGAGCAGTTGGCTCGCGCCTATCCGCACACCGTTGTTTTCCGCCCCGGCTGCGTCTACGGGCCCACCAGTCCGCAATGGAGCATCCGCTTCGCGCAGCTGCTGCAGTCACGGCGCCTGGGCGACCTGGGAGCCGCAGGGGACGGCAGCTGCAACCTGGTGCACGTCGCCGATGTGGCCGCTGCTATTGTGCGAGCGATCGAGCGGCCGGAAGTTGACGGACAGGTATTCAACCTGTCGACGCCCAATCCACCTACGTGGAATGAATACCTGATCCGTTATGCAAAGGCATTACACGCCGTGCCGGTCCGACGGATTCACGGCCGCAACCTGAAAGTGGAAACCAAGTTGCTGGCGCCCGCCCTGAAGATCGCGGAAATACTGGCCGGCAAGCTGAAGATGAATACGCGCCGCCTGCCCCCGCCGATTCCCCCTTCCCTGCTGCGGCTGATGGGCCAGGACATCCGCCTGGACACCCGCCGTGCGCAAACAGCGCTCGGGTTGGAATGGCTGAATCTCGATGCGGCCCTGCAGGCCACCGCGGATTCCATCACGCGGGCTGCACCGGCGCGCGCCGCGCCTCCCTGACCGACAGCACGACGATGCCCAGCGTGTTGATGATCTCGGCAATCAACAATCCGAGTGACGCGCCGACGGCCCCCAGGTAGCGCATCAACACGAAGCCGCCTGACAGGGAGATGACAGCGCACGTCGCAGTGAGCATCGAGGTCGAGCGAAAACGGCCGCGGGCCGACAGAAAGTACAGCAGCTGATCGCGGAACACCGTCACCAGGGCATTCACCGACCAGACAATCAGCAGTCCGTCGCTGCCCGCAAAGTGCTTCTTCAGCACGTGCGCGAAAATCCAGTCACGGGCGAGCCACATGATGCCGAGATAACACGCCGCCGCCGTTGCCATGCCGCCCGCAAACAACGCGAGGCGCCGCAGGACGACCGTCGGCGGATGATCCTTCGTCCACTTGGAGGCAGTCGGCAACATCAGCGTGCCGATCCCGATCGACAGCAATGCCACCGGCATGACAAACAGCCGCGTCGCCGCGAGAGCGGCCACCGCCGTCACATCGATCGCCCCGGCCACCAGGTATCCGTAGCCTTGGCTGAAAAGCCAATGTGCGGTCCCGCCAAAACCCGACCAGGCGCCCTGCGGTGCAATTTCCTTCAACATCCCGGTCGGTGCCTGCACATTCCAGGGCTCGTGTCGCCACAGGGCCCTGGAGAGCAGCGTGCCGCCGATGAAACCGGCGAGCGCCAGGCCCGCCGCCGCAACCGCCGCGGGCAGCCGCGTCAGCGTGGCGAGATAGGCGCCGGTGACCAACGCAATGCAATACACGAAATCGGACTGCAGCACGTCGTTGGGCCGGCGATAGGCAAACAACACCATGCGAAAGAATTCGCGCCGCAAAGCGGCCACAAAGGCCAGCGCCCCGCAGACCAGGATGGCAGCCAGCGACAGCGTGAGTTGGCCGGTCAGTTGGAATCCCAGCGCCAGCACGAGCAGCAACACGCCCACGAGTGGCAGGAGCCGGCGCTGATCCCGGAACAGTCCACCGATCAGGTTCGAGCGCCCCTGCTCGTCCGCGCGGGTGAGGCGGATGATCATGGGCGGTTGAATGAACGACCCCTGCAGCGTGGTGCCGAACAGGATGGCAGTCGTAATCAGAACGTAATACCCGTATTGCTCGTCAGACGTCTGGCGAACGAGCAGCAATCCGACCGCGAAGTTGGATGCCGAGAGGATGATCTGGACGGCGACGGCGCCGCTGAGCATGCGCAGAAAGGCGCTGCGGCCGGCGTTGGGTGAATTCAAGCTCTCGGGGCCTCAGGTCGATTTCAGGAAATAAAGCACATTAAACCGACCGCAACCCGCATAGACTTCGCATTATGTATACTTTTTGCCGATAGACGGCAACGGAACGAGTTATGGCGCGGCTGCTGGTCACGGGCGGGGCAGGTTTCATAGGGACCAACTTCGTGCACTATTGGCTCGACACCCATCCCGGTGACCGGGTCGTCGTGTACGACGTGCTCACTTATTCCGGCAACCCGGCGAACCTGCGCCCCGTCAAGGCGCGTGAGCAGTTCCGTTTCGTGCGGGGCGACATTCTGGATACGGCCCATGTTGAATCCGTGCTGCGCGGGGAAAAGATCGACACGATCGTGCACTTCGCTGCCGAATCGCACGTCGATCGCTCGATTACCGGACCGGATGCCTTCGTGCAGACCAACGCGGTCGGCACGCACAGCCTGTTGAAGGCGGCGCGCCAGCTGTGGCTGCTCGAAGGGTCTGTCAGCGCGCATCGGTTTCACCATATCTCGACCGACGAAGTATACGGGTCGCTGACGCCCGAAGCGCCGGCCTTTACTGAGCAGACGCCGTACGCACCCAATTCCCCCTACTCCGCCAGCAAGGCGGCGTCCGATCATCTCGTCCGCGCGTATCACCACACGTACGGCCTGAAGGTCACGACGAGCAACTGCTCGAACAACTACGGCCGCTATCACTTTCCGGAAAAGCTCATCCCGCTGGTGATCGTCAATATCCTGCGGGGCAAGCCCCTGCCGGTGTACGGCGACGGTCTCAACATCCGCGACTGGCTGCACGTGACCGATCACTGCCGGGCCGTGGATGCCATTCTCCGAGCAGGCGTTGCCGGCGAGGTTTACAACGTGGGCGGCCGAAGCGAGTGCACCAACCTGGATCTCGTGCACCAGCTGTGCGCAATCGCCGATGAGCAGCTGCGCGAACACCCTGCTCTGCAAAAACAATATCCGGCCTGCCCCGTCGCCCAGAGCAAGTCTGCGGCCACGCTGATCACCTTCGTCACGGACCGGCCGGGACACGACCGGCGCTATGCCATCGATGGCACGAAGATCGAGACGACGCTGGGTTTCAAACCCTCGCGCACTCTGCGCGCGGGACTCGAGGACACCTTCGAGTGGTACGTCAACAATCCGACCTGGTGGGGAGACATCCTGGAGGGTCGGCATCGCGAACCGGCTGCGCTCGCGGATTTTGCGTGAGTCGCCGGAGCGATTGACATGAGCGTAACGCCCGTTCGTTGGCACGTCGCCGTGCCGTGGCTGCTCAGTGCCACCGAGAAGTGGCGTCTGACGCAATTCGTTCCCAACGATGATGGCGCGCTGGATTTCCAGGTTATCCCGGCCAGCTACAAGCACGATCGCTCGCGCAAATACACGGGTCTGCGTGAATGGCAGGACTACGTGCGACACGGGAATGAGGCGTGGTCCGCTGCCCGACGCGCACAGGTACCCGGCGGCATCATCACCTCATTTCCACAACTGCCCATTGTTGTCGGAATGCGCAAGCGCCTGGCGCTTTCCAACATGCCGCTGGTGGCCTGGACGTTCAACCTGGGCAAAACCTACCCCGGCATGAAACGCCGTCTATCACAGGCAGCGCTGCCGAGAGTCGACCGCTTCATCGTGCACTCCCGCGGCGAAATCACCGCCTACAGCGAATGGTTGGATATTCCGCCGGAGCGCTTTCAGTTCGTACCCTTCGAGACCCCGGCGCGCACCATCGAGCTCCCCGAAGATCGCGCCAATCCCTTCATTGTCTCCATGGGCACGGCGCAGCGCGACTATCGACTTTTGTTCGGGGTCCTGGCGCAGCTGGGCTATCCAACAACGATTGTGGCGGGCGCGCATGCGGTGGCCGGGCTCACGGTGCCGCCGAATGTGACCGTGCGCTCCGGACTGACGCCGCAGCAATGTTTCGAGTTGTCACAGCGTGCCCGACTCAACGTGATACCCGTTGCCAACCAGACAACAGCCTCAGGACAGGTCACGTTGCTGGACGCGATGATGTTCGCGCGTCCGGCCATCATCACCTCCTGTCCCGCCAGCATCGATTATGTAACGCACGGAAAAGATGCCCTGCTGGTGCGGCAGGGAGATCACGACGACATGAAAGCGGCCGTGCAGCGGCTTTGGGAAGACGAAGCCCTGCGCGAGTCGCTGGGCAAAGCTGCGCGGCAGACGGCACTGCAGACGTTTTCCGAGGAAGTCATCGGCCGGACCATGGGCCAGATCCTGCGCGAAGTAGGCCACGCCCACCGCTGAAGACTCAGCCGCGAAGCTGGCCCTGCTGTTTTACGTACAGCAGCACATTCGCCATGGCCACCGTCGCGATGGTCACGATGACAAACTCGTTACAGAGCGAATTCAACCAGCGCGCTTCGGACAGATTCGCAATGAACTGCTCGAAAATCAGCGCCAGGAACAGGGCCCCCTGGGTGCGATACAACTTGAAGATGCGCAGCCCCTGGCGCACGTACGTGATGAGATAACCGACGAGCAGGACACCGCCCACGTAGCCGAGGTCATTGATCACGTCCAGGTACCCGTTGTGGGATTCGGTCGGGTAGAAATACAGGCGCGCCAGCATTTCCATGGAGGGCGATTCCGGAATCTGCACCCAGTAGGCGCCGTAGCCCGATCCCAGGATCGGCCGCAGGGCAATGTGCCGGTTGATGATCTCCCAGATCCCCGTGCGACCGCTGAACGTCAGGTCCTTGCCCGTGATGGCCGCGATCGGTGACAAGAGCGTTCCGGACCCCGGCAGCAGATTCAGCACCGCCAGTGAGTAGGTCAGCAGCAGGATCACAAACACGCCGACCAGGTAAGGCAGGTAGCGCCGCAGGCCGGGCGGTGAGCGCAGCAACATCACCAGCAGGACGGAAGCAAATGCGGCCGCCATGATCGACGTGGAGCTGCGCGATTCGAGCACGCAGATCACGGCCGCAGTCATGCCGACCACCGCCAGCAGGCGGTTGGACTCCCGGGTCAGCCACGCGTGCAGCCACAGGATCAGCCCGATGTCCGCCAGTGACCCGAGGCCGTTTTTCTGCAGCGACAGGCCGTGCCAGGCGCCCGCCAGCTCGGTTGCAGTCGACTGCTCGATCGCCAGCTCGGGGTTCACCAGCGCGAAAATGATCGAGCCAATGAGCACGACCAGAAAAATCGGGCGCAAGGTTCGCTGGATGTTTCCCGGATCGTTCTTCGCCAGCAGTGCGAAGGCGAAACTGTCAATCACCACGGTACCGGCCCGTATGAAGCGCCGCAAAGTGATGAACGGCTCGATGGACCAGCCCACGCTCAGGATCACCAGGCCCATGAACAGCAGCAGATAGGGATTTACTTCCTTCGCCAGCTTGAGGGCCGCGCCGGAACGGGACGCGACGGTGACGACACCGAACGCCAGCAGCGCCAGCCAGACAGCCCGGCTGAGCGGACTGCCCTCGGTGGGCATGGCCGCCTCCACCGGGACATTCATCAGTTGCGAGCCCGGCGTTACCGGAACGGACCGAGGGTAGTTGAACCCTTCGGGCACAATCGTGAAGACGACCAGGATCCACATGAAGATGACGAGCATCGCCGACCGCTTGGGGCGGGCTCGGCGGCGCGGGGCCGCCGCCGGCGCCGTTCCGGCCGGCACGGGTCGCTGACCCAGCATCGGTCCTCTACCGGCCATCACGCCACCCGAATGCTGTGGAGTGTTTCAATAGTGCTTCGAAAGTCCGCAAGTGCCTCACCGGCTTACGCTGAGATTCCTTTAACTTATATCTGACTCTCGAGGCGGTTTGCCAGCTACCGCATCCCGGCGGCGGCACATTCGTAACGAAGCCTCGACACTCGCTGCAGCAATTATGGCAAACTCGCCCGGCAGCGCGACAACCAAGAATCGCAACGGGCTTCACGCACCGCGCTGCAATTGCGGTGGGACGCAGACGGGATAAAATGTGCGCCTGGTGCCGTGGTCAGGCCCTTTTTTGCTGCTCCGTCCCCAGGTCCGAACTGCGACTTTGGTGTTGGTATTTTCGCGTGTGGCAGCGCGCGAGTTGGATGTTGGGTTACTGCAGACTGTGAACTGAAGCACGCCGGCTTGTAGTGGATTGCAGACACTTTGCAATCACGGGCGCATGACTGCTTAATCACCACTGTTCATACGGTCAGCCGCGGCTCGCGGCAAACTCTTGGCGGGGTCAATAATGAGTTGGACGATTGGCGCATCATCGCATGCGCTGAGAATTGCGGCTTCCATGGTGTGCCTGCTGGCCCTGTCGGCCTGCGGCGGCTCCTCCGGATCCACTTCCACCGCTGCGGCGACGGACAACAACGGCAGCAGCAGTGGAACCAACTCGATTGCGATAGCCGCACCTACGTACAATGTCTCACAGGCCTCGGGCGCGGTCGCAGTGACCGTAGCGCGGTCGGGCAACGACATCGGCGCGGCCAGTGTCGCCTACTCGACAGCCAACGGCACGGCGATGGCCGGCACCGACTACACGGCTGTCAGCGGCACGTTGACCTGGAGCGACGGCGACACGACCGCCAAGACAATCACGGTTCCCGTCAACAGTGCTGTCACCTTCTCCGGCAAGAAGTCATTCGCGATTGCGCTGACCGATGCCAGCGCGGGTGCCACGCTCGGCAATCCGGCCTCGGCGACCGTGATGATCTCCGGCGGCAGCACCTCGTCACCGACACCTGTCACTGCCGGCAGCCTGCAGTTTTCAACGGCAACGTATTCAGTTGCGCAAACCATCGGTACCGTCTCGGTGACGGTCAATCGCGTCAACGGCACGGGCGGCGCGATCCAGGTGACCTACACGACCACGGACGGATCGGCGGTTGCGGGCACGCAGTACACGGCCAAGACCGGCAATCTGACCTGGGCGGACGGTGACACGAGCGCCAAGTCGTTCTCGATTCCGGTCAGCACCACTCCGGCTTTCGCCGGCAACAAGTCATTCGCCATCGGCTTGTCGGCCGCCACGGGCGGCGCGACCCTCGGCACCCCGAGCATCGCCAGCGTCTCCATCACCGGCGCGAGCGCCGGAACGACGCCGCCGGCCACGGGCGGCCCCTCGGCGGTCACGGCTCTGCAGCTGGTCAGGCAAGGCGGCGCGACCAACACTGCAACCAACAGCCAACAGATCAGCTGGGCGGCCGCGACCGCCGGCGCCAACCCGCTCAGCTACTACAAGATCTACCGGAACGGCGCGTCATACGCCACCACGACCAACCTGACCTACACCGACAACGCCGCGACGAACAGCAACGACCCGACCTGGTCGAAAGCGGCAACCATCTACACCTACGATGTCACCGCGGTGGACGCGGGCGGCAACGAGGGACCGAAGTCGGGACAGATGACCGCCTGGGTTTATCAGAACGGCAAATCCAACTGGAGCAACAACGATCTGTCCTACGGCAGCCTGCAGGAAAATTACTCCAGCACCGCCGGCAATCCGAAAGGCGGCGCGTTCGACATCTCGGTCAACTTCGTGAACGGCGGCTTCCAGCCTGCGGTGCAGGTGCCCCAGGCGCCCCAGTGGGACCTCGAGCTCGGCGCATTCAGCTACTTCACCATCGACGTCAACCCCGGCTCCGTGGTCAAGAGCACCGACTTGCCGTTCGGCACCGTCTCGCGGCTGCCCCCGGGCGACGTCTACGGTTGGCACCCGCAAGTCAACATCTACGACTACGGCCCCGCCCCGGTAGCCAACACCTGGGCCACCTACAAGGTGCCGCTGCTGGCCGTAGCCATGGGGTCCTGTGATTTCACCGGCTCCATCTCGGGCAACACACTGACTGTGACCGCGATCGTGAACGGCGATCCACTGGTCGATGCCGGCGGCTTCGTGACGGGCGGCGGCGTACCGGCCGGTACGTACATCACCGCCTATGCACAGCACGGTGCGATCGGGACCTTCACCATCGCCGGCCCTGGCATCAACAGCAGCACGCACATCGCCAGCACCAGGATGACCTACCAGCGCACGTCGCTGTACAAGTTTGGCATCCAGCCGCCGGTACAAAGCATCACGATGTATTTCAACAATATGGGCTTCACGACCAACTGACCCGGGCACGCACCGGGCCGGCGCTGGACACCCTGGGCAGCTTGCGGTACGGTCGGCCGCAAGATCGGCCAACCTGTTCCAGGGTTTAGCGACACGCCTTGACTGACGACATCCGCTACCAGGCACGCCGCTGGGCATGGCTGCCCTGGACACTCATCTACGTGTGCTGTGCACTGCTTTCGTTCCAGCGAGCGAGCCATTGTCAGCGTCGGCCATCCCTGTGCATGGATGTTTATTGGGTGGAGGCGTGGCTCGTAGACAGCTCGCACGGCCTGCATGCTCGCGGGCTCCTCGGCGCTGTCACCCATCTGCTTGCAAAGAACGGCCCGGACGTCGTGATCCTGAACATGCTGGTGATTGCGGTCAGCATCGGCATCACCGTAACCCTGGTCGTCGGGCTCTACAGTCGCGCGCTGACGCTTTGGGCGCGACTGGCCATCGCGGTTCTGCTCGCCAGCCCACTTTTCGCATTGTTTTATGAGGAACTGGGCGATCCACTCATGATTGCCTTCGCGTTGTTCCTCATCGTCGCATGGTGCATTCGACGCACGACGAGCAGAAGCGTCAGCATCCTCGTCTCAGTCGTAGCGTGCCTGGTGGTTGTCGCGATGCACGAAGCGGCGATGTTCCTGTTTGTTCCCGCTCTGGCGCTGGCCGGCCTGGGTTCCCGGCGACCCGGCTGGGGTGAGATCGTGAGATATGCGGCCCTCGCGCTGCCGTTGCTTGCAGCAATCATCATCACCAAGGCGCCCAACCTTCCCGAAACCGGCTACCGCTCCTACAACTCCCTGTCCGGTGAGGTCATTCCCCGCGACACCGAGCCGTTTCCGGTGTACAGCCAATTGCTGCGCGAGGAGGCGGACAACTACTTCGGCTCGCCCGTGAAAATCCTACAGTTTGTACTGAAGTTCCCGCGCGTCTGGTGCATCACCCTGGTGGCGCTGGTGCTGGTTTCGGGACTGTTGGCCGGCGGCCGGCCGTACATCCTCTGGACTCACTGGTTGTACCTGTCCTTCTGCTCTGCCCCGCTGTATGTCATTGCGCACGACTGGGGCCGCTTCAGCATCATCACCTTCTGGCTCGCCGTCATAACAGTGTGGCTGCGCGCGCACGATGAAACGCCACCCGGTACTCGGCTCAGCAGCGTGCTGCGAACAGTGATTCCACAGCGTCTGCCGCCGGACGCAGTTCTGTTCGGCGTTGGAGCCGCGTTGATCCTGGGAGCCGGCGCGCTTTATCCGGATTTCGGCATCAATGGAATGCCCGCGGCGTCCCTGCCGATCGTCGTCCCGACGCTCATTGCGTGGGCGAGCTGGCGGGCATGGAGCAAAGCCAACGCGGCCTGACTCGTTCAGTTGTAGGTTTGCAGCGGCGCACTCCAGAAAGCCGCCAGCTTGCCGAGATTCGCCCACACGGTAATGAGCCATCCCGCGGCCCGGTGGCGCCCCGCAGGCAGGCAGAGCAGGGTCAGTGCCGCGGCAAGCACGATTTGCACGACCACGCGGATGAAGAACAAGGACGTAGTGATCCAGGTCGCCCGGACGTACATGCCTCGCAGGCTCTGGCGTCCGAACTCCTGTCCGCCCGAGAAAGCACGCCGCAACAACCAACTCAACGACATGCGGGTGGAGTCCACCGGCTCAAAGACGGGGGCCGTCTCGCTCCAGATGATCCTGGCGCCTTTGTTTGCCAACCTCACCAGCAGGTCGCCATCCTCGCCGGTACCCAGCCGATAGCGCTCATCGAAAGGGCCCGGCTCAGCCCGCAACCAATCCCCGCGCAGCAATACATTGCCGAAGCGCATGCAATTCAATGGCACGACGGCGCCTTCGGGCTGATGGGGAAAGTCGTAAAAGCGTCCCTTGCGGATCCAGTCGGGAGCATCCGCGGCCAGTCGCGGCTCGACTGGAGACAACACGCCGTCGGCTGCGTATTTCTCGGCTGCCTCGAGCAGCCGCTGCAACCAGGTTTCCGGGGCACGCTCATCGTCGTCCACAAACGCCAGCCACTCCCCTTCCGCAAGCTCAACAGTACGATTGCGCGTCTTGGCAATATTTCGCTCCGGCTGAACGGCATAGTCGATACGAAAGGGCGCGCTGTTGCCACCGCGCCTCTCGATGACCGCGCGCGCGCCACCCGCGGCATCGTTGTCGACCACGACTACCTGATCGGGTAAAACAGTCTGCCGCATGAGGTCGTCCAGTACCTCGTCGAGCTGGCCATTGCGACGATACGTTGCGATGCAGACGGTGAGCTTCATGTCGCGGTACAGTACAGGATAGACATGATCAAATTATTCCAACGGTTCCTCATTCCGACACTGTGCATGATCAGCGCCTGCGGCGGCAGCTCGATCGCCTCCTCCGAGACGCCGGTGCGGGGGGGGCCGGCAAAACCGGGCATGAGCGCGCAGGTCCCCTTCAATCACCATTTGTTGGTGGATCAGTTCGGATACCGGCCCGGTGACCCCAAGGTGGCGGTCGTTCGCGAGGCGCAGGTGGGTTACGACGTCGTAGACAAGTTTACTCCTGGCGCGACCTATCGCGTGCGCAACGTCGATGATGGACGGGTCGTGTTTTCGGGCACGCTCACCCCATGGATGCGTGGCACCACGCAGGCGTCCTCGGGCGATCACGGCTGGTGGTTCGATTTCTCCTCGGTCAACACGCCAGGCACCTACTTCATCGACGATCCGGAGCGCAACCTGCGCTCGGCCACCTTCCGGATCGACGACCGCGTCTATGCCAACATCCTGAAGGCCGCAACGCGCATGTATTTTTATCAGCGCAGCAGTTTCGCCAAGCAGAAGCCCTACGCGGATGCCTGTTGGACGGACGCGCCCGCCTACGTCGGTCCGGACCAGGATACACAGGCCCATGACATTACCGACCGCACCAATCGCAGCAAGGTGAAAGACCTGTCGGGGGGGTGGTTCGATGCCGGGGACACCAACAAGTACGTAACGTTCGCCGCCCAGGCCGTGCACCAGTTGTTGACGGCCTACCAGGAGAATGCGGCAGCCTTTACCGACGACTTCAACATCCCTGAATCGGGCAACGGCGTACCGGATGTGCTGGATGAGGTGAAGTGGGAAACCGACTGGCTGAAGAAAATGCAGTATCCCAACGGCAGCGCGGCGCTGAAGGTCGGCGAGATTGGTTACGCGTCGGCGGCACCACCCAGCTCCGATACCAGTGCGCGTTTCTACATCCCCAGCTGCTCGTCAGCGACCATCGCGACCGCCGGGATGTTTGCACATGCGTCCCTGGTCTTCGGGCGGATCGGTGCGCTGGCGCGCGAATCCAGCGATTTGAAGACCCGCGCCGTCAATGCCTGGAACAACTATCAGAAGACGCCGAAGCAACTTCATTGCGACACGGGTGAGGTGAAAGCAGGCAACGCCGACTGGAGCGAAGGCGATCAGAACGCGTCCGCGGCGCTGGCCGCCATCTATCTGTTTGCGATCACCGACGCGCCCGAATACGACAAGTACGTCAAGGCTCACTACAAGGAGCTCAAACCGTACAATGATATGGGCTGGTCGCGTTACAACGCGGACCAGGGCGAGGCGCTGTTGTTTTATACGTCGCTGCCCCATGCAGATCCCGAGCTCGAGAAAACCGTGCTGGCCGACAAGCTGCGCGATGTGAAGGCCGGAAATCAGATCTACGGGTTCAACGGCGACGACGATCTGTACCGCGCCTTCCTGCACGACCAGCAGTATCACTGGGGAAGCAACAATCCGCGCGCCCAGTACGGCAATACCAACATGGACGTGGTTACGTACGACCTCGACGCCAGCAACAATGCGAGCTACCAGACGCGCGGCCTGGAAATATTGCACTACTTCCACGGCGTCAATCCGTTCGCCATGGTGTACCTGAGCAACATGTACAGCTATGGAGCAACGCGCTCGGCCAACGAGATCTACCACAGCTGGTTCTGGCACGGCAGCCGTTGGAGCGATTCGCTAACCTCCGAATGTGGGCCGGCTCCCGGTTATGTGCCAGGGGGCCCCAATGCCTTCGCCGGGCGCGACGTCCCCCACACCCTCGTGCCCCCAACCGGGCAGCCGCCCCAGAAGTCCTACCGGGACTGGAACGTCGGTTGGCCCGAGGCCTCCTGGGTAGTCGCCGAACCGGGGATCTACTACCAGTCCGGCTACGTGAAGCTGCTCTCAAAATTCGTGCGATAGCGTGACCGACGGCACCGCCGCACGGCTATTTCGCACAGCCGTAGTCTTCTTCCAGTAGCATCGACGGCATTATGCGTCAGATAGCACGCTTCACCCCACACGTCCTCGTGGTCGTATTCGCAGCTTGGTGCGCCTAT
>JAXDQF010000249.1:0-19276 GCA_034668025.1 Gammaproteobacteria bacterium
CCAGTCACGTGGCGCGAGTCGATGTCACTGGCATCGTCGTGCCCGGCAGCGACCGGAGCCTGACATTCGGGGGCGCAACCGAAGTGACACTCGCGCCTGGCGCGACGGTCGACAGCGACCCGGTAGAAATGCAAACGCGCAGCCTCGACAGGCTCGCTGTCAGTCTCTACCTGCCGGCAGACAATGAAAGCGCAACCGTGCTGCCGATAAATGCAGATGCGCGCCTGTCTACCGCGGGTGACTATTCGGCGGACAGCACGATGCCGCTCACCGCTCAGAAGTTGTATCCTTCGTTGCCGGAATACCTGCAAACATCAATGCCGTTCCTGAGCGCGATTCGAACGCAGTTGCCTCGGGCGCCCCACCTGGTCATTTGCTTTGGCGACTCGATTACCGCGGGGCCTTATCCTGCATTACTGGCGGAGCGCCTGTTGGCACGAGGCTCCGATAGGCTGGCCGTGGTCAACGAGGGAATCGGCGGCAACCGGATATTGCATGACAGTCCCGCTCAGTTCGGCATGAGTTTCGGCCCGGCCGGCGTCGAACGCTTTCAGGCAGCGCTGCGGATGCATTTGGGCACGCTGGCAAGTGAGTCCGCGGGCAAACACACGGCCGGTACGGTCATCGTGTTGGAGGGAATCAACGATATCACTCATCCCGGCCTGTCGGCTCCGCCCGGCGATGCGGTGACCGCCTCGGAGCTGATCGCGGGTCTGCGACGTTATGTCGATATTTCACATCGCGCGGGACTGCGAATCCTCCTGGGAACTATTTTGCCGTTCGAGGGCTGCTGCATACAATCCGGCATGAGGCCTCCTGCTGACTGGCCCGCGCGCGAAGGAGTACGTCAGACGGTCAACCGCTGGATCCGTTCCAACGAGCTCGCTGATGGCATGATCGATTTCGACGCCACCCTGCGTGACACGCACCATCCGCGGCGCATGCGCCCGATCTACGACAGCGGTGACCATCTCCATCCCAATGCGGCCGGCTACCGGGCGATGGCAAGCAGCATCTCTTTGCGGTCGCTGAACTGAATCAGACGCCCCGACCCTGCGAGCTGATTTTCATCAATGTGAACCGACCCGGCAGAAAGCGGTCGCTGAAGGGCAGGATGGCGGCGCCCACCGCCGGAGCATCATCCGCCAACGCAGCACGCGATACGGGTACGACAGATGGGATCACCCCCTCGCTGGCCCTGAGGCGTTGGTTCAAGCGATCTGCGAGTCGATCGATGAGGTCCGCAGGCAGTCGTCCACCGATCAGGACCGCCTCCGGATTGATCAGGC
The DNA here is from genome assembly GCA_034668025.1 of Gammaproteobacteria bacterium. Taxonomy (GTDB): domain Bacteria; phylum Pseudomonadota; class Gammaproteobacteria; order Steroidobacterales; family Steroidobacteraceae; genus 13-2-20CM-66-19. Next base: position 1,290 of record JAXDQF010000249.1, read on the forward strand.
ATTCGATGGCCAGCACCGTGTCCTCGAGCGCATCCACCGACGTGTCGATCCAGGCATCGATGATTTTCTGGGCAGGTGCCTCGAGATGGGCCAGTTCCCGCGGTGACGACACCCGGTGTCCCTTGGTTGCCAGGCGCTCATTCAATGCTGACAGCGAGACAAAGCTCTCCAGCTTGCGGGCAACACCTGTCTTGCCGCGCCGGGGCAATAATCCCAGCTCGCCACTGCGACCTGCGGCGCCCCTGTAGTAGCGACCGTCGATGACGAGGCCGCCGCCCAACGCCGCTGTGATCAGGATGTAGAAGAAACTCTGGTACTGCTGGCCGAGTCCGAAATGCATCTCTCCAATGGCCGCGGCCGCGGCGTCGTTTTCAACGAAGACGGGTATCGATAGCGCACTGGAGAGAAAGGTGTCCAGCTTTACCGAGCCCCACATCGCATAGTCTGGCGGTTGCTCCGGAAGCGCCGCGCGCTGGATGTCATCGGGGAATGCAACACCGAGGCCTACCAGCTTGGCAGGGTTGATGTGCGCTGCGGCGAGCAATTTAGTCGCTGACCTGCGGTAGAAATTCAGCACAGCCTGGGGTAGGGCGAATTTCACCTCACGGCTCGCACGCGCGCGAACCTGACCCGCGAAGTCGACGAGGACCAGGGTGATGTGGTCGCGATCCACATTCAGCCCCATCGAAAAACACCCGTCCGGATTGATGACCAGCTTGGCGGCGGGTTGGCCGCGTGTGCCAAGAGTCCGCCCTGCCTTCAGAATGAGCCGCTGTTTCAGCAGCCGGTTGGTGATGCTCGTGATGGCGGCCGCCGTCAGCCCCGTCATGAACCTGAGATCCGTGCGCGTAACCGGTCCGCAGACACGGATTGCGTGAAGGGTTACGCGCTGATTGTGATCGCCGGCCCGTTCGAGATTGGTCCCTGACAGGTTTCGGCCGGGCGGGCCTCCCGCCGGACGTTCCTCGCTCAGTTTCACTCGGCGTTTAATGGCGACTCCGGATGCCACGAGCCACGTTGTGGCAAAGCAACCCCTTGATTGTACACCTTGGCCTCAGATACCTGTCGCGAGCACGTTCACTCGATACCTCGAGTTCATTTGTACCTTACTGTGAATGTCAAAGCGGCTCAAAGCTGGTCGCAGACCTTGGGGTCGCCACGCCGATGATCGAGTCCATGATGAACGCCGTTAACATGAAGTCCGGTGTATCCAGGCTCACTTGACCTGAGCTCGACAGGGTGTTGAGTTGCGCTGTTTCGTACAGACTCATGAAACCGATGGCCAGTGTCGCCGGCGGTAACGGTGGCGATTTGCCGATGCGACGGAATGCATACTGAATAAATGCCGCGACTTCGCCACGCTTCGGCTCGATGAGGTCGTTGAGTCTCGCCCGGAACGGGGGGTCACGTGCTGCCAGCATCCGTGCTTCAGCCCAGTTCACCAACACGTCCGCGCTGCCGTAGATCCGGCCGTAGGCTTCGAGAAATCGCCGCTGGAGGTTTTCCAATGGCACTGAGTTGTCGCACAGTGCGTCGAGGTCGAGCGAGGGTTCCTCGTAGTCGCGACGGAGCAGTTCGATGAACAGGTCTTCCTTGTCGTCGAAGTTCGAGTAGAAGGCGCCGCGCGTATAGCCTGCAGCGGCGGCTATATTTTCGACGCTGACGGCGTTCAAGCCCCTTCTGGCGATCAGTCGCCGGGCAGCTGCCAACAAGCGCTCGGCAGTCTGCCCGCGGCTGTCTTGTCTGGTCAGGCGTTTACGGGCCATTGGACCTGGTTCCCGGGTGGGTTCCGAATGGGAGCCCCTTCTGCGGCGCAGTCGAACCAGATTTAAAGATAGCGGAAGGCTGCGCTCGGTTGACCTGTCTTTGGTGAGGCCGCGAGGCACAGCCGCTGGACTATCTCACCCGCGCGGACCTGCCGAAGGGCAGGAGCGCGGCCGAACGGGGCGCTGCAAGAATCGTTATTGCCGGCACCTACCGTGTGAGTCCGGGGATGCCCAATTGAGGATACTCATGAGCGAACAATACACAGCGAGTCTGAAGCTGGCCGAGAAGATGCTGGGCGAGCGGGCGGCTCTGGCGCTGCGGTCGAGCCTGACATCTGCGAAATTCGGCATGCGGCGCGGCGAGCTCACCTTGGACTTCGTATTGGACAAACTGTGGTCGCGACCGGGACTCGACTTGCGGGCACGCAGTCTGGTGACCTTGGGCATTCTCATTGCGCTCGGCCAGCTCGATGAGTTGAAAACCCAGGTGATGGCGGCTGTACGCAACGGATGCACGATCGATGAGATCGACGAGGCACTGCTGCACTCGACTGCGTATGCCGGCTTTCCCCGCGCCAGCCAGGCTACCGCAGCGGCAGCCGAAACTTTGAAGGCGCACGGTTTGATTGATTGATTCTGCGCTGGGGGCTCATATCACACAGGCCGACTCAGGGCTCGAGCTGCGCCCTGATTTCGCCTGCCTTATTGGCGGCGCTGTGAACGTTCACGTAGAGATTGCCCTGTTTGAAGCTCGTGTATTGTTGATCGGTCAGATGGGCACCGGAGGGGACCTTCCAACTGCCTTTGGTGCCTTTGACGAGGGTAATGATGGGCGGGCCGCTTTCTCCGGGCGCCCCCATGTGAATGTGTGCGGCGGTGCCTTCGATGCCGGTTGTCTTGATCTGCCCTGTCACGCTTCGATCGGCGGTGATTCTGATGCTGCCGACACCCGTGGCTGAAGTCGTTACCGGCGGTGTCTCTTCGGATCCGATCAGGTTGACTACTCCATCTCCCGCGCGTCCGGGACACGAGGCGGCGAGCAACCACACGCCCGCCAGCAGTACTGCGACCCGCGCCTGAGACCGGACAAAACCCATCTGCATGATTCACCTCGCCCTTTAAAGTACGGTATAAATAACATGCTACCTCGGTATTCGTAAGTAGGATGCATTGCAAACACTAAGTATGGTCGAGGATACCAGTCATACTGCAGACGATTTGAACAGCGATGAGCTGCGCAAGGCGCTGACGATTGTCGCAGGAAAGTGGAAGTTGGAAATCCTTTGGTTGCTACACCATCGTCCGCACCGTTTTGGTGAGCTGAAGCGTGCGATTCCTGGTGTCACGCAGCATATGTTGACCTCGCAACTGCGGGAGCTGGAGAGCGACGGTCTGATCACCCGCGAAGTGTTCGCCGAGGTGCCACTCAAGGTCGTATACGAAATCACTGCGGCAGCGAAGGCGCTCGAGCCCAGTATCAAGTCGATTCTTTCCTGGTGGAAGCATCACGGAAGACGCGCTCGCCGGAGTTTGCGCGGCGGCCGTGGCGGATAGTCGGACTTCCTCACGAAACTCGGCGAGATTATCGCCCCACAGATGACATGATCCCAGGCGCATGGGGAGCCCTTCCGTGTGATGCAGTTATGAGGTGATGTGGAGGTCGCTTCAGCTCAGGAAATCGTGCCAACGCGGCCGCCTTCGGTGAAGATGGTGCTGCCGGTGGTATAGCTGGAAGCATCCGATGCGAGCAGAATCGCGGCACCGACGGCCTCGTCGGCTGCGCCGAATCGCTTGATTGCGTTTCGCTGGGCGAGCCCCAGTCCCCTGTGGATTTCCGCTTCCTGGCCGTCGGGGCTCATGGAGCCTACGCATAGTGCGTTGACTCTCGTGTGTGGCGCGAGCGCTTTAGCCAATTCGCGGGTCAGAAATGCGAGGGCAGCTTTACTGACACCGTAGGCTACCGCAGGCGGAATAGGCGTAAATCCCCCGCAGCTTTGCACGCTGATGATGCTGCCCTTGCCGTGCTTCTGCATATCAGCCGTCGTCAGCTCAGCGAGACGCCAGGTCGCGAGCAAGTTGACGTCGATGGCCGTTGTCCAGACTTCATCCGTATTAGCCCAAAGTCCGCCGTCTTTTTCGTACACGACGCCAGCGGCCGCGTTGTTGAATACGATGTGAACGGGCCCGAAGTGATCATGGGCCGTTGCCACGAGGCGTATCAGGTCGTCTTTCTTGCCCACATCGCCCGTCGCGGCTATGGCCGTCCCACCGGCGGCGTTTATTTCCCGGGCGATTCTTTCCAAACGGGGGGCGGTACGTGCGCAAATTACGACTTTCGCGCCCAATTCGGCGAAAGCTTTCGCGACGTGCTCGCCTACCCCAGGACCAACACCGGTGATGATGGCGGTGCGGCCGTCCAATCTAAAGCGATTCAGCACTGAGCTCATGAACCGTCCTTCAGGAAAATGAGCTTGTCCAGTAGCGGATGGCACTGTCCATGTCGCTCACGACGTGGCAGATCTCGATCACGGATCCGGTCGGTTGCAGCATGGTGGGATTAGATAGCGGCCGGCTGCCAGGCGCGCCTATCTTTGGGCAGGATACTCGCCTGGGCGCGTGCGGGGATCCGGGTGAGCAGGTGCCGGTTCGGTCAGCTTCCACTGCCGTCCGCATCCTGCCAGGGATGCGCTATGCCGCCATCGGTCTGCACTATGAATCGGCGCAGCAGGTGTTTGAATGCGAGCGCCTCGCCGGGCTGCAACCGGTCCAGCAGGTCTGATTCGATCGCCTTTGAGGCGGCATGAATGTGCAGAACCAAGTCGCGGCCTGCATCTGTCAGCCAAACACGTTGCATCGAGGGGTCGCTCTGCAGGCGAATCCATCCGCGTTCGCCGAACGCCTTCAGGTTGTGCTCCAGCCCCTCGACACCCAGTTGGTGCAGTCCTCGAGAGAGCTGTTCGATGCTGCGGCCATCTTTGTGAAGCAGGAGCGCGAGTGTCATGAAGGAGTCGGGGTCCAGACCGTGAGCGCTGAGCGGGACCAACACTCGACTGCGGAAGTGGAAATTGGCGCGCCAGAGCAGGTAGCCGAGGAAATCCGCTCCGTAGCTCATGTCTGCATCCCGCGGGGAGTTGCCTGACAGCAGGCCGGGCTCAGTTTTCCTGGCGGCAACCGCATATTGGCCGCCGTGGAAGACCAGCGGCGGCAAATTGTTCCGGTCAAAGGCAACCACCTCGCCCACGAAAATGACGTGATCTCCACCCTCATAGCGAAATGCGGTCTTGCACTGCAGACGGCTGGTGCAGCTCATCAGGAGGGGTGTGTTTCCCGCGCCGGTTTCGGTTTTCAGACCGGCGAACTTATCAGCGCCGCTGCGTGCGAAACGGGTCGACAGGTCGTCCTGGTCGGCGGCCAGTATGTGAACGGCCCAGTACTCGGCGGCTTCGAATGCGGCAAGGCTCTGAGCACTCTTGGCCAGGCTCCACAGGATCATCGGTGGGTTGAGCGATACAGAATTGAAGCTGTTGGCGGTGACCCCCACGGCGTGGCCATCCGGAGCGCGGGCAGTGACAATTGTCACTCCAGTGGTGAAGGTACTCAGCGCGCCACGCAGCTCGCGACTGTCGATGGAGGCTGCTTTATTCATTGCGCTCCATCGCAGATATCAACGCCTCGGCTGAGCGGGTCATGTGTGCGCTCAACAGCTCGCAAGCGTGAGTGGCATTGCGGTCGATTGCGGCCTGCATCAGCGCGCGAAGCTCGGCGATGAGATCGCGCTCGCCGGCTGAGGGTGGCGGCGAGCGACCATGATATCGAAGGTCTTGAACCTCGAGATTCTGCCGCAGCCTCTCGAGCCAGTAGCTGTTGGATCCCGACACCAGGACATCGAAGAACGATCGATGGAGTGTCACAAAGCGGGTGCTGAATCGCCTCGGCTTGCTGCCCGGCTCAACGGGTGGCGTTCGGGACAACTCGTGGAAGGCCGCGAGAATCCGCCCCTCCCATTGCACGTCACCGAGCGCAATCGCCTGACGCAGGCAGATCTGTTCGATCTGAATGCGGGTCGAAGTGAGATCTTTCAGATCCGCCACTGACACGGGCGTCACGCGAAATCCGCGCTGGGGCTCGGCTTCGACGAGACCCTCGGAAGTCAGCCGGGAGAGGGCTTCGCGAACGGCGCCCTGGCTGACCTCAAAGCGTTTGCAGAGGTCTTGAATCCGCAGCGGCTGGCCGGGCTCGAACCGGCATTCCAGTAGCTCCCGTCGCAATTCGTCGTAGGCGTGCTGGGTGCGACTCGCGGCGCTGGTGACCGGATTGGACATCGTTTCCCCTGGAGCAATAAATAGTATACATTTTTCCTGAAAGTATACCAGTGCTTCCAAGGGGGTCGCCCGGGCCGGAAATGATGAGGCCTACCAGACCAGCGGCACGGTCTCCGGCTGGATCATCATGCCGATGCCGGTGCGAATCGTCTTGCCCGGCTCGATACGAAAGCGGGGAACCTGCGCCAGGATCTCTTCCATTGCGATGATCAACTCCCGGCGCGCCAGGGGGGCCCCGACACACCGGTGCGGTCCGGTACCGAAAGTGTATTGGCGCGGATTGCGGTCGAGCAACACCTCGTTGGGCCGCTCGAATGCCTCCGGATCTCGGTTGGCCAGCGTTGTGGCCATGGCGACTTTGTCTCCCGGCATGAGTTGCACGCCGTGAACCTGCACCGGCTCGACTACCGTACGAAATGTTGTGACAGCCGCGTATGCGCGCAACAGCTCTTCCACGGCAGCCGGGATCCGTGCCGGCTCGTTGCGAAGCAGCTCCTGGTGGCCCGGATTCTCCGCCAGGTGGCGGAAGTGCAGCCCCATGTTGGTCGACACCGTGTCGAGTCCGCCGATAAACAGGTTGAAGCAGAAGCCGAACAGCTCGTCTTCGGTCAGCTTACGTCCCTGAACTTCTGCCTTGATCCCGAAGGAGATGAAGTCGTCGCCCGGATTCGACCGTCGCTCGTCGATCACGCTGAGCAGATAGGCTTTCACCTTGCGCACGCCATCGGCAATCACGCCCAGATCGGCTGAATGCAACAGCATCATTTCCCACTCGAGAAACTCGTCGACACGCTCGAACGGCAGGTTCATCAACTCCAGAAACACCGCAATCGGAAAACGGAACGCGAACTCACTCATGAATTCGCATCCGCCGCGCGCCTGGAATGTCGCAAGATATTGGCGGGCAATCTCACGCACCCGCTGTTCGAGATGGGCGATCTTGCGTGGTGCAAACAGGGGGTTGACCATTGCACGGTACAACGCGTGCATGGGCGGATCGGTCTCCGCCGGCAGGGAGCTCCACGTATCGCCGACCAGCTGTGCGAACGGCGCAAAATCCTTGTTCGAAAAGTGATGTGTATCCATGTAGATTGCGGCGAGATCTTTCGCCTGCCGGAACACCCAGGCAGGCCGGAACCCGGGGTAGACCTGCTCGGTGTAGAACACCGGGGGGCCTTCGTGAACTTTGGGGACCAGCGTGTCGAAGGGATTCTCGTCGCAGGTCGCTCCCAGCTTGAATGGGTAGTCCCGTATCAACTCACGAGGTACGTGCGGGGGAGGGGTGGGATTCGCAACTGCGGCGTTCATGGCGGTTGTCTCCATTGCGAGTGGACGGGCTTTCCCAAAGTCATCCTAGGCTGCGATCGAGCCCACCTCTCCTGTCTTTGGGAGGGCGATACCGTCCAGCTGCTGCCTTCCACGCTTTACAGAATGTCGGGCAGCCGAGGCTCGGCCGCGGATTGAGCGAAGTGGATTTCCCGGCGGGAGATTTGGAATGCGTGGGCTGTTCGGCGCAGTCGATCGCATCGCTCGACCGTTGCCCATTTAGTTTCGTTCTCATTCGGTCGCGCGCCCATCAGGAGCACGTAGCTGTTGACGGTGAACTCTCGGGAGCAATCTGCCGGCGAGATAATTACGTTGGAGACCAAGCGTCGCGTATGGGAGGCAAGCGACGCGTGCTCACGGGTGGCCTGACGCGCGGCGCTAACGAGTACCTCGTGATTCCACTTCTTTCCCGGACTGAGATAGACCAGATCGGTCGTCAGCAACCCGGTCCATTCCTCGTAACGGTGATGATCGAGCAGCAGCGCTTCCCAGGCCAGGAACTCGTGGATTTCATATCCAACGGAGGCGGCGATCGGCAGGGGTCGATGTTGGAGCCGGGAGGGAGTCATGAGAGCTTGGCGTAATGATGCAGTCCAAACGGTTCGAAGGCGACCTGAGAGCGAGCCTTCTGGGCCCACGTGGGATCAATCAGCAAAGAGCGGCCTACGGCAATCAGATCGAAATCACCTCGCTCAAAGCAGTGCATGACGGTGTCGAGATTGTTGACTGCCACGGTGGCATTCATGAACGAGCTCTGCAGATCCTTCGAGAGTCCCACGCCGCCGACAGCCATGGTCGGCCGTCCGGTCACTTTGCGCGTCCAGCCGGCCAAAGTCAGATCCGAGCCTGCGAAGGCGGGCCGCGAAAAAACCCGGGTCGAACAGTCGAACAAATCAACGCCGGCCTCCACCAATGGCCGCATAAACACTTCCAACTCGTGCGGATCGCATGCCAACTGGGCATCATAGTCCTGCTGCTTCCACTGCGACCAGCGCAGGATGACGGGAAGGTCAGGCCCGATAGCGGCTCGCACGGCTTTTATGACCTCCGCTGCGAAACGCGTGCGGCCGACGAGATCGCCACCCCAACCGTCCGTTCGCATGTTGGTTTCAGACCAGAAGAATGTGTCGATCAAATAGCCGTGCGCGGCATGGATGGCGATTCCGTCGAACCCCACGGCCGCCGCATTGGCAGCGCCGCGGGCGTAGGCTGCGATGACGTCGGCAATCTCTGCGTCGGACATGGGCCGTGTTGGCGCTGCCGTGCGTGCCAGATACTCCGGCGGCATGAAAGTCGTTCTGTCCTTGGGTCCCCAGATGCCGGAGGGGCGCGAGGAGGGCGCTTCCGGGAAGGGACCGGTGTTGTCCAAGCGCATTACTCCCATGTGCCACAGTTGCGGGACGATGAGTCCGCCGGCACTGTGCACCTCGCGCACTACCTGCTTCCATCCATCCAGCGCCGCGTCACCGTAGAGAACCGGCACATTCTGTTCCGCCATGGTCCCGTGGCCGAGTGCGGAAGGGTGGTCAATCCCCGTTCCTTCGGTGACTACCAGGCCTACTCCCGCTTCGGCACGCCGTCGATAATATGCGGCAACATCTGCGCCGGGCACGCCGCCGGGTGAGTGACAGCGTGTCATTGGCGACATGACGATTCGGCTGCGAAGGGTCTTCGAGCGCAAACGGAAGGGTTGGAACAAAGGCTCGATGGAGCAGGCGCCAGGAGTGTTCGGCGGTGCGGGATCGTTGGCTGGCAGGTGCATTCTTCGGCCTCATTTCAATGACTGCGGCTCAAAACACCATCGTGTTCGAGATGTTCGAATATGTGCTCGGCGGCCTGCTCCGCGCTCGAGTCGCCCGTGTGCAGATGGATTTCCGGATTCTCGGGCGGCTCGTATGGCGAGTCGATGCCGGTAAAGTTCTTCAGCTCTCCACGGCGCGCCTTCCCGTACAGGCCCTTGACGTCACGCCGTTCCGCTTCGGCCAGCGGCGTGTCCACGTAGACTTCGAAGAATTCGTTCGCGGCAAACAGGGCGCGCGCACCTTTGCGTTCGGCCTGGAAGGGAGAGATGAAGGAGACGAGCACGATCAGCCCCGCATCGACCATCAGGCGTGCAACTTCTGCAACCCGCCGGATGTTCTCCACGCGATCCTGTTCCGTGAACCCCAGGTCCTTGTTCAACCCGTGGCGCACGTTGTCGCCATCGAGGAGGTAGGTGAGGTGGGCCGCAGCGTGGAGCTTTCGCTCTACAAGGTTGGCGATGGTGCTCTTGCCGGCTCCGGACAGACCGGTAAACCAGACAACGCACGGTCGTTGGCCACTCAGCCGTGAGCGTGACGCCTTGCTTACGTCGAGAATCTGCCATTGCACGTTCTGAGAGCGTCGCAGTGCGAAGCGCAACATCCCGGCCGCTATCGTATTGTTGGTCAAACGATCGATGAGAATGAAGCCGCCCAGCTCCCTGTTCTGTTCGTAGGGCTCGAACACGATCGGGCGGTCGAGCTCGAGCTCGCACACGCCGATGTCATTGAGATCGAGGCGCTCGGCTGCCAGGTGCTCCAGGGTATTTACATTGATTTTGTGTTTGATCGGATTGACGGTGGCCGTCGCGAACTGGGTGCCGATCTTCAGCAGGTAGGAGCGGCCGGAAAGCACCGCGCTCTCGTGGAGTGCCACGAGGGTTGCTTCGAATTGGTTTGCCACCGTCGGGCGCGAAGTGGTCGCAGCCAACACATCGCCGCGGCTCGCATCGATTTCATCCGTCAGGGTGAAAGTGACGGATTGACCTGCGGCGGCAAGAGGGATATCCCCGGTTGCGGTGACGATCCGCGCGATCCGGCTCTCGCGGCCTGACGGCAGGACACAGATCCGATCTCCCTGCTGGATTGACCCGCTCGCTACGCGCCCTGCGAACCCTCTGAAATCAGAATTGGGTCGGTTGACCCATTGAACGGGCATTCGAAACGGAACCTCGGCTGCCTCATCATCCACGGGCACGGTCTCGAGATGATTGATGAGGGTGGGGCCCTCATACCAACTCATGTTCGTGCCGCGATCCAGGATGTTGTCGCCGTGGACTGCCGAAAGCGGGATGGCAGTGATGTCGGTGAGTTGGACCTGTGCTGCGAACTGGCGATACTCTGCCGTGAGCTGCTCGAAGCGCTCCCGCCCGTAGTCCACGAGATCCATTTTGTTGACCGCGAGCACGATCCGGCGAATTCCCAGAAGTGACACGAGGTAGCTGTGACGGCGCGTCTGGGTGAGAACGCCTTTGCGGGCGTCCATCAGAATGACAGCAAGATCGGCTGTGGAGGCGCCCGTCACCATATTCCGGGTGTATTGCTCGTGGCCCGGTGTGTCGGCGACGATGAACTTGCGTCGGTCGGTGGAAAAGTACCGGTACGCGACATCAATGGTGATTCCCTGCTCACGCTCCGCCGCGAGCCCGTCCACCAACAGTGCGAAATCGATTTCGCCCGGGCGCGTTCCGACTCGCCTCGAATCGCTCTCGAGGCTGGCCAGCTGGTCCTCGAATATCATCTTGGATTCATACAGGAGCCGGCCGATGAGGGTCGACTTGCCGTCGTCAACCGAGCCACAGGTGATGAAACGCAACAGGCTCTTGTGCTCCTGTGCGAGCAGGTAGGCGCTGATATCCGTGGCGATGAGATCGGATTTGTGACTCATCAGAAGTACCCCTCCTGTTTCTTTTTCTCCATGGATGCGCCCGTATCGTGGTCGATCATGCGGCCCTGCCGTTCGGATGATGTGGTCAGCAACATCTCCTGAATGATTTGCGGCAACGTCGTCGCCTCGCTCTCGACCGCACCGCTCAGCGGGTAACACCCCAGGGTGCGAAATCGCACACTACGCAGTTGGGGTTCTTCGCCAGGATTCAGGGGCATGCGGTTGTCATCAACCATGATGAGCGCGCCATCGCGCTCGACTACCGGGCGAGGGGCCGCGAAATAAAGAGGCACGATGGGTATCTGTTCCAGGTGGATGTATTGCCAGACATCCAGCTCCGTCCAGTTGGAAAGAGGAAAGACGCGAATGCTTTCGCCCTTGTGCTTGCGTGTGTTGTAGAGGCTCCAGAGCTCGGGCCGCTGGTTCTTCGGGTCCCAGCGGTGTTGCGCCGATCGAAAGGAGATGACCCGCTCCTTGGCGCGACTCTTCTCTTCGTCGCGCCGCGCACCGCCGAAAGCTGCATCGAAGCGGTGCCGGTCGAGAGCTTGTTTGAGGGCCTGTGTCTTCATGACGTCCGTGTGTACCTGGGAGCCGTGAGTGAACGGTCCGACACCCTGCTCGAGTCCGTCACGATTGATGTGTACCAGCAACTCCATGCCCAGCTTGCGCGCCGTGGCATCGCGAAATTCGTACATCGCGCGGAACTTCCAGGTGGTATCCACGTGCAACAATGGAAAGGGAGGTGGCGCCGGGTGGAAGGCCTTGAGTGCCAGGTGCAGCATCACCGAGCTGTCCTTGCCGATCGAATACAACATGACCGGCTTGTCGCTCTCGGCGATGACCTCACGGAAAATGTGAATGCTTTCAGCTTCGAGACGTTGCAGATGGGTCAGCTTGGCGGGGGTCATTGAAGTGCCTCAAAAAGCCTGGGCGGCCAGCGGCCGGATGCGATTGGGGACGCAAGCGCGTCCAGGCGATCCGCCCGGCGCGCGCCGAGGACGAGCTTGGCGCCCAACGCGGCCAGATGGCGCGCGGTTGCCGCCCCGATGCCGCTGCTCGCACCAGTCACCAGAACTACTTGGTCTTCGAGACTTCCCATGTGTCCCTCCCGGTGATCCGAATTCCCGCACCTTCGACGGCGTAGGTCTTGTTCATAAAAATCAGCACCGACGTCAACGCTTCGGCCGCCGCGGAATTGGCCAGCGCGCCACCATGCAGGCCCCGCAGCCCGCACACATTTACCAACTCAACCGCGATATCGCGGGCCGCCCTGTCATCTCCAAACACGATGACGTCACAGTCCACGACGCCGTCCATCGCGAGCTTGCGCGCGGCAACATTGTGGAACGCGGATACCACCCGCACCTCGTTCCCCAATATCCGCTGCGCCGCAACCGCCGCGCAGCCTTCGGGAGGCAGTTGGACGCGCATGACCTTGGGGGGTACGAGCGGCACGGTTGTATCTATGACAACCTTGCCCCGGACGGAATCACGAATCTCGAGTAGTGTGCCGCTCTGGGCTGCATAGGGCACCGTAACCAACACTACGCCCGCATTGCGGGCCGCAGCTGCGTTCGAGTCTCCTTTGACTTTCGTGCCGAGCTCGGCTGACAGGGCGTCAGCCGCCGCTATCGCACGCTCGGCGGTCCTGGATCCGATGATCACGTTGCGTCCTGAGCGGGCAAGGCGCCGCGCCAGGGCGTTTCCCAGATCGCCCGTGCCGCCGACGACCGCAATGACCTCATCTTCTGCCACGTCGTACCTCAACCCGGTTCAGCTTCGCTGCTGTCCAGTATTATCGACGCCGGCCGCTGGTCACCTGTCGTTAGTCAGGTGCGACGACAATTACCGTGGTTATCATCGGGCCATGAGTGACAGCGCCGGCAGCGTACCGCCACAGGCTACAAAGGGCCCGCTGGCGGGCGTCAAAGTGATCGAGATTGCGGGGCTCGGAGCGGCCCCCTACGGCTGCATGATGCTGGCTGACATGGGCGCGGAGGTCGTCCGCGTCGATCGAATCGGCGGTAACGCCGATACCCCGGAAGGATCGCCACTACTGCGCAATCGCCGTTCGATGACTGTCGATCTGAAGCAGCCCGCCGGCCGGGATCTCGTTCTCGAAATGGTTTCCCGTGCGGATGTACTGGTCGAAGCCTTTCGTCCGGGCGTGGCAGAGCGGCTGGGAGTCGGTCCGGAACCGTGTATGAAGCGCAACGGGCGGCTCGTCTATGCGCGCATGACAGGCTGGGGCCAGACGGGTCCACTGGCTGATCGTGCGGGCCACGACCTCAACTACATTGGACTTGCCGGCGTGTTGCACCAGATTGGGCCAACCGGCGGTAAGCCCGTGGTGCCGTTGAATGTGATCGGCGACTTCGGCGGCGGCGGTCTACTGTTGGCTTATGGGATCGTATGCGCGGTGCTCGAGGCACGGCAATCGGGGCGCGGCCAGATCGTCGATGCGGCCATGCTCGATGGCGCCTTGTCCTTCATGGCGATGTTCTTCGGCTATCGCGAGGCCGGTCAATTTTCCGACCGGACGGGCGCGCACCTGCTGGGCGGCGGGGCGCACTACTACGAGGTCTACGAAACGAGCGACGGGGGTCATCTCGCCGTCGCGGCCATCGAGCCGCAGTTTTACAGAGCCTTTCTGCAGCGGTTGGGTCTCAGCGGGGAGCGTTGGTCGGCAGCTGGCTATCCGGCCAGCGATGCACGAGTGACCGAACAGGAATGGCCGGCGTTGAAGGCCGAGCTCGCAGCACGGTTCCGCACCAAAACACGCGATGAGTGGTGCACGCTGTTCGCCGGAACCGATGCCTGCGTGACCCCGGTTCTGACTCTCGCTGAGGCCGCCCGTCACCCGCACAACATCGCGCGACGGGCTTTCATGACCGTGGATGGCGTTGAGCAGAATGCACCCGCGCCGAGATTTTCTCGTACGGCTGCCCCGGACCCGAGACCACCCCGCAAGACCGGTGCGGACACGCTGGCGGTACTGGCGGATTGGGGAGTTGATCCGTCCCTGGTTGCGCGTGCCCGGGATGCCGGGGCGCTCGATCAAACACTCGAGGATAGTCCATGACAACGACCGCACGTCCCGGCGCACAGCAACTGTTTGAGCAGGTGGGCACTTATATTCTTCCCGGACGCGTGCGTGATCCGATCCGGGGGTTGGCGGAAGCCCGCGACGCCGAGCGGATCGGACTCGGTGCAGTCTGGATCTCCGAGCGCTATGCGACCAAGGAGCCTGCCGTACTCAGTGGCGCCGTCAGCCAGTTGGTCGAAAAGGCGCGAATTGTGGCCACGATGTATGTCACCGTGCGCAATCCCGTTGTGACCGCCAGCGTTGCCAATCTCATGCAGGCGCTGAGCGGCAATCGATTCAAGCTGCTGCTCGCGCGCGGTGTTGCCTGGCATCTCGCTACATTGGGCTCGCCACCAATCACGTTTCCAAGGTTGGCGGACTTCATCTCCATCGTACGACGCTTGTGGGCGGGTGAGACCGTGCGCTACGAAGGAATTCTCGGAAATTTTCCGGCGCTGCAGCTCACCGACTACCACGAGGGGCCGCCGCCGCCGATAGTGCTGACCGCAATCGGCCCGAAGGCGCTCGAGTTCGCGGGTACACACTGCGATGGCGTGTTGTTGCATCCATTTCTTACCACCACGGGTGTTGCGAAGTCAGCGAAGATAGTGCGTGACGCGGCGATGAGGGCGGGGCGCGACCCCGCTTCGATCCGGATCCATCACAACATTATCGTGGCTCCCGATCTGCCGGAAGAAGAGGAGGCGGCGGTGGTGGGGGGAAGGGCTATCACCTATTTCCAGGTCCCGGAGTATGGTGAGCTCATCACTTCCATCAACGGCTGGGACCCGGCGCCACTCGCGCGCATGCGCGCCCATCCACTCCTTGCCAGTCTCGGCGGCAAGACGGCTGACCAGGCGTATACCCGGATGGATCTGGTCGATGTGAGCCGTACTCTTCCAGCGTTCTGGTATTCAGAGGGTGCCGCGATCGGAACGGCAGCCCACTGCGCCGTCCGCCTGTGCGAGTTTCTGGATTGCGGCGCCGATGAGTTGGTTCTGCATGGCAGCGCGCCCCGGCAGATGGAGGCGTTGACCGCGGAGTTGTGCAAGCGCTTCAGCTCCCCTTAGCGCGCTCGCTCAATGAGGCGGCCATGCCCAACGTTCCCATGAACTGATAGAAGTCGGCGCCGACTTCCGGTAATGGCTCACCGAGCATTTCGGCAAGAAGGCGCACGATGGGAGCGTTCTCTCGCGCCGTGGTCGTTGCCGGGATGAAGCCTCGTTTGATCTGTCTGTCCACTGACCGCATACCGACGATGGCCATGCGGAACGCGGCCAGCAAGTTGTAATACTCGAGATTGCGAGCGCGCCGCCCGAGCGCCTCCTCGTACAGAGTAATGCAGCTGTTACGGTCGGGAAGACCTGCCAGCCGCGGCACTCCCATCCCCGTGCTGAACAGATCGTCAAAGAACAACCACCAAGCAAGGTCGGCTTCGGGCGGCCCGAGCGTGACCATTTCCCAATCAATCACACCTGTCACGGTTGCGTCTGGAGCGAACAGAAAGTTGCTCGGCTGGGGGTCGCCCCACAACAATCCTACTGCGGCATCCTGTGGACGGGTCGCTTTCAAGCGTTCAATCGCAATGTCGGTAATGCGGTGTGGGCGCCCGGCGCGGGCCCACGTGTACCAATCCTGCACCCACCGCAGATACTGGTCGAGGCCGCGCTGGCCCTTGTCTGGATGATCGAGGAACTCGAAGCCCTGGCTCACATCCACCCGATGGATGCGGGCCATCATCCGCAGCGCATTCGACCAGGCGCGACTGCGTTCCTCGAGGGGCGACTCCGCCAGCCAGCCTTCGCGATTGTAGTTGGGGCTTTGTTGAATGATGCGCCCGGGCAGCAGCTCCATGGCCATGAACGGTGCGCCTAGAATACTGGGATCGCGCGCGAGTCCGAAAACGCGCGGCACCGGAATACACTCGCCACTCGACCGGGATACCTGCGCCATGGCCCGACAGGGCAGCTCCAGGTCTGACTCGAGAAACAGGTCGCTGTCATTGTTCTGGCGTCTGATCACGACGCCAAACTCCTTCGCCGCGCCGTCCAACGCTCCACGTACGTTGACAATGTGTGTTTCGGCGGAGCTTCCTGCGCTTGCGCCTTTCAGAGACAGAATTTCGAGCCCTGGAGAGGACAATGCGTCGGCCAGCCAGGGCGCGATGCATGCTCGTGCCAACTCCAGTGTGATCGGGGGAAGTGTTGTCGTCTGCGAACCAACCATGCGATACCTGACGTGACTATCGGGAAATCAACCGTAGAAAAGATCGGCAATTCGTCGTGAATATTCGACCGCCTTGGCAGGCGGCAGAGCGTAGTGTGGAATCACAGGCGTGATCGAGCTCGCATCACGCGCTCGCTCAGTCACCCGCCGCGCAACTTCATCGACAGTGCCGATGATTGCAATACTCTCAACCATTGCGTCGGTACAAGCGTTGCGCATCGCGGCGTCGTCGTTGCGGGCGAAAGCTTCTTGAATCGCCGCCGCTTCCGGTCCGAAGCCAATCGACTGAAAGTAACGCAGGTACTGCGGTGACTGACTGTACCAGGCAATTGTCGGCCGCGTGTCTTCGATACCTTCGCGGCGATCGCCGGTGATAACAGCAAACATCATCAGATTTACATCGATGGCGGAACGGGAGCGGCCCGCACGCTCGAGACCGGTGCGCAGGTGGGCCGATACTTTGTCGCGGATCCAGGCGTCGTTCCACAGCGGGTGCCCCAGCAGTCCATCGGCAATTTCGCCCGCCTGCTCGCATGCTTTTTCGAACACCGCCGGCAGGTAGATCGGAATAGCCGGCCGGATCGGGGCGGCCAGCAACCGGAAGTGGGACAGATCGAGATGATAGTACTCGCCATCCAGCCGCTGCAGATGCCCCGTGTGTCCGCAGGCGACGATGGTGCGAATCAACCCGACAATTTCACGCATGTGCGCGAGCGGCTTGCCGTAAACCGCACCGAATGAGCCGGTGACCTGCGACTCGGCACTGGACCCGAGGCCCAGCACGCATCGGCCGCCGCTCATGAGGTCCAGATCGATTGCGCTGCAGGCGGTTTCGAGTGGACTGCGGACAAAGGCCAACGCGATTCCCGTGCCTAGTTTCAACCGATTGGTGACGGCGCCCACGGCTGACAGAGTTCCGAATGGCGCGCCAAACAATTGCGGCGCCCAGACGCCTTCGACGCCCGCCGACTCGTATGCGCGGGCCGTAGCGACCAGCGCCTCATTCGGCATAGGGGCGATCTGAGCCCACACGGGCGGCGTGCGTTTGGCCATTGATTGGAAATACCTGATCGCTCACGGCACTGAACCTGCCGAAAGAAAGGCGGGATGAATGCCCCTATCCTCGGATAGGCGCCAATGTTCGCCGTCTCGTGCTCAATGGCTGCTGGGGGCGGCGCGGATCCTGCGCGTCGATTGAGGAGCTTGCGGGTGCGCGACGTTCAGAACCATAGTGTCGACTACGTTATCGTGGGGGCGGGCTCCGCCGGGTGCGTTCTTGCCAATGCACTGTCTGCGGATGGCCGTACCACGGTGATGTTGCTCGAGAGCGGTGGGCTGGATGCCAGTCCGCTCATTGCCATGCCCCGAGGCATAGGCGCGCTCCTGGTCCCGACAAACTCTAACGTGTGGAGCTACCAGGTAGCACCCCACCCCGGCAGACCCGAAGAGCTTTGGCTGAAGGGCCGCACCATCGGCGGTTCGAGCTCTGTGAACGGGATGGTGTACGTGCGCGGCGCGCCGGCCGACTACGATGGTTGGGAGCGAGCGGGCTGCACAGGATGGGGGTGGAAGGAA
>JAXDQF010000250.1:0-33768 GCA_034668025.1 Gammaproteobacteria bacterium
CGCATAACGCGGCTGGAAAACGGGCCGCCCGTGGGTTTCCCGGTGCAGTTCCGTGTCAGCGGCCCCGAAATCAGCACTGTCCGCCATTGGGCTGAGCGGGTCGCCAAGGTGATGCGGGAAAACCCCGACACCGTCAACGTGCAGTTTGACTGGGACGAACCCGCCGAACGCTCCGTCCACTTCGAAGTCGACCAGACACAGGCGCGCCGCCTCAACATCACCTCCCAGGAAATCGCAAACTACCTGAACATGTCGTTGACGGGCTATACGATCACGCAGTTCCGGGAGCGCGACAAACTCATTGGCGTGGATCTGCGGGCGCCGGAACACGACAGGGTCGATCCTTCTCAGATTGAGCGCCTCGCGATTCCATCGCAAAGCGGAATCGCCGTGCCGCTGGCATCCCTCGGCCGTTTCACTTACGGCCTCGAATATGGCGTGATTTGGGAGCGCAATCGTCAGCCGACCATAACAGTCCAAGCCGACGTACAGCACGGGGCCCAGGGTATCGATGTCACCGGCAAGGTCTACGCTGCACTCGCGGAGTTGCGCAAAGAGCTTCCTGTGGGCTATCGAGTTGAGATTGGCGGCTCCGTGGAGGAAAACGGCAAGGCGCAGGCGTCCATCAATGCTCAGATGCCCCTGCTGTTGATCGCAGTGTTGGTACTGCTGATGGTGCAGTTGCAGAGTTTCAGCCGCGTCCTGATGGTTATTCTCACCGCTCCGCTCGGACTGATCGGTGTGGTGATGGCGTTGCTGCTGCTTCACATGCCGTTCGGGTTCGTGGCGCTGCTCGGGACGATTGCGATGTTCGGGATCATCATGCGCAACTCAGTCATATTGCTCGACCAGATCGAGCAGGACATCCTCGCGGGCCACACTCGCTTCGAAGCCATCATTGGAGCGACGGTGCGGCGGTTCCGGCCCATTACACTGACCGCGGCTGCAGCGGTGCTCGCGTTGATTCCGCTGCTGAGAAGCAACTTCTTCGGCCCGATGGCCACCGCGTTGATGGGCGGAATCACGGTTGCGACGATATTGACGCTGGTCTACCTGCCGGCACTGTATGCATTGTGGTTCCGCGTTCGGCGGGATGAACCCGCTCCGGTGGCCGCATCATGAAATCATCCATTACGTTGGTTGCCGTAGTGTTGGGACTCTCCGCGTGCACCGCATTCGGCCCGGATCGAAAGCCGCCCCGAATGCCGGAGCCTGCTCACTACTCGGTCGACAGTCAGCCTGCGAAAACGGCTGAGGTCGATGGCGTCGCCCAGCAGGTTGCGATTGGCGCACGGCCCGTGCCAGAGTGGTGGAAGGAATTCGGATCCGACGATCTCAACGCATTGGTGGAGGAGGGACTGCGCAACAGCCCTTCCTACGCGAGTGCGCAAAGTTCTCTGAAGGCTGCGCGGGAGCAGTTGCGCGGCCAGATCGGCGACAACCTGTTCCCCCAGGTCGACCTGACCTTCAGCCCGTCGCGGCAGCGATCCTTGGGGATTCCCGTTCTCCCGCAGCAAACCTTCATTGAGAATGTGTTCGTCGCCCAGGCGCAAGCGACGTATACCTTTGATTTCTTCGGCGCCGCCTTTCTGGCCGACCGCGCGTTGGCTGGCCAGGTGAAGCAACAGGCGCTGCAGCTCGAGTCAACACGCCGCGCGCTCGCGACCAACATCGTAGTGGCAACCATCAATTCGGCGTCGCTACAGGAGCAGGTCGTCGCAACGGAAGAACTAGTCGCGCTGGGTGAGGAACGCGCGCGGCAGATCGCCGCCCGATACAAATTGGGTAGCGCATCCCGTGATGAAATGCTGGCGAGCGAGCAGGATGCTGCAAATGCGGCGGCGACCCTTCCAGCGTTGCGTGCACAGGCAATGGCGGTCCGCCACGCACAGGCGGTCCTGCTGGGAAGAACACCGGACAAGGCGCCCGCGCCCATGAAGTTGGCTGACCTGAAGGTTCCCGAGACAGTACCCGTGTCGGTTCCTTCTGAGCTGTTACACCAGAGACCCGATATCCTCGCGGCCGAAGCTGCGCTTCGCGCTGCGGCCGACGCAGCAGGCGCAGCAACGGCCTCTATGTTTCCTTCGCTGAGTTTGACGGCTTCCTATGGACACGGTGCCTTCGACTGGTCGACGTTTTCGTCGCCCCAAGGCGTAATTTGGAGTGTGGCTGGAACGGTTACGCAGCCTTTGTTCCATGGTGGCGCCTTGTTTGCTCGCAGGCGCCAATACCAGGCGAGCTACGAAGCGGCCGTGGGACAATACAAGCAGACCGTATTGTCGGCATTCAAAAACGTTGCCGATACGCTCGTTTCGCTCGAGGAAGACGCGAATACCCTGACCCAGACCCAGCGCGCCGAAGCGGCTGCGCGCGACTCCCGCAGTGATACGGAATCGCGTTACAAGTTGGGCGCGACGCCGTTCTACGCCACGCTGACCTCGGGGCAGCAGTATCAGAGTGCTCGTGTGCAGGTTGCGCGTGCGCGGGCCTCTCGGCTTGCGGACACGGCAGCTTTGTTCGATTCGATGGGGAATCCGTGATCAAATAGTTGGATGAGCAAATGGATGTTAATTGCGGGCGTCGCCAGTGTGCTGAACGCGCCGGTATCCGGCGCGGCGCCGGCGATAGCGCCACTCGTCGTCACGGATGACACCGGCCACACCGTAACCCTCCCCGCCATCCCCACCCGCATTGTCAGCCTGGCCCCCGGCGCAACTGAAATGCTGTTCGCAGCAGGAGCCGGCAAGCGGGTGATCGCGACCGTGGAGTACTCCGACGAGCCGGCCGCCGCCAAGCAGGTGCCCCGCATCGGCGACGTTGTGGCAATCGACATGGAAAAGCTCGTCGCGCTGCGCCCCGAAGTGGCGGTGGTGTGGCCGGGCGGCGGCAATCCGGCACAAATCGAAGAGATCGGCAGGATGGGCATTCCGCTCTACCGACAGCAAGTCAACACGCTCGCAGACCTGGCCGGATCGCTACGCCGATTAGGCGCTTTGGCAGGCACCCGTGCAGTGGCAGAACAGGCGGCGCGGAATATTGAATCGCGGCTGGCGACCCTCGCCAAAACGTATGAAAACGGCCGGCATCCCAGCGTTCTGTTGGAAGTCTGGAATCACCCCATCTACACGGTCGGGGGCACGCAGTTGATGAGCGATGCCTTGAGGCTCTGCGGTGCGCGCAACGCGTTCGGCGAATTGCGGGACCTGGCTCCTGCAATCGATGTTGAAGCAGTGGTTGCACGCAATCCCGACATCATCGTCGCCGCCGCGCCACCCGGCGCCGGGCCAGAGTGGCTCGCTGACTGGAAACGGTTCACCACGCTACGCGCGGTGCGAGCGGGTAACCTCATTACCTTCGAAGACCCACGCCTCGTGCGCTTGGGCCCAAGCATCGTCGATGCAACAGAGTCACTGTGCAAAGTGTTGGCCGCCGCTCACTAGCCGCCCGCAGCGCTGCGCCCTCAATCCCTGAAATTATTAAACTGCAGCGGCGTCTCTAACTTCGAAGTGCGCAGCAGCTGAATCGCCTGCTGCAAATCGTCCCGGCTTTTCCCAGTGATCCGCACCTTGTCGCCCTGCAAGGCCGATGTGACCTTCAGCTTCGAGTCCTTGATCAACTTGGAGATCTTCTTGCCCGTCTCCTGATCAACTCCCTGCTTGAACTCCACATCCTGCACAGCGCTGGCAAGGTTGGTCACCGCGTCCTTGACGTCCAGGTACGCGAGGTCGATGCCGCGCTTGGAGAGCCGCAGCTTCAGAATATCCAGCATCTGCTTGAGCTGAAAGTCCACCTGGGCCTTCATGGTGACGGTGTGTTCCAACAACTCGTACACCGCGCCCGTGTCCTTGAAATCGAAACGCTGTGACAGCTCGCGGTTCGCCTGGTCGACCGCGTTCATCAGCTCGTGCGCATTCAGCTCGGAAACAACATCAAACGAGGGCATGTGATCCTCCGCCGTCGCCCGCAACCTTCAGGCGCGCGTACAAACTATTTGCCGCCGGTGGCGCTCTTCGCCTCCGCTTCCAGCTTCTTGCGGTTCTTCCGGGCCAGCTCCATGAACCGGGGCGTGGGTCCCACGTCCTCGTAAACAGGATCCCCTTGATCATCCGTGGAGATGACCTTCTGTCCCGCCACGTAGGGCATGGCCGTCGCGATTTCCTGTAGCGCCACCCCCAGCAGGTCGGTGATCAACTGCTCAGCCGTCCGTCCCGGGAACATCTCCGTCAGCGCTTGCAGCTGGGCCGCATCATCGACCGGCAGCCGGACGGCATATTCCGTCACCGTTCGCGGTGCGGCGGCCGTTTCACGCCAGGATTCGAGTAGCGTTCTAAAACTCACAGGCAACTCCACGTTGATGGGTTCGCAGCCCCTAGTTTAGGCGAAACCCGAGCGAGGCTATTATTTTGATTCTCCCGGCTGTCGCCTCGGTCTCGATTCTCCGGCTCGACACCTTGGCTTGACGCCTTGGCCGGGGCCCGGCGATACTCAAGCACACATGATTCAGCAGCACCTCATTTCTCTGACGGCCTGGTGGTGGCGCATCTCCTGACGGAGTGGGCCCCGTTCGCTGCTTTTACACCTAAGATTTCTCAAGCGAAAACCCATCTCCGGTAACCCCGAGATGGGTTTTTGCTTTTTGCGGCACTGTTTTTGTGGCACACGAAAGGAGTCCTGGCGTTGAAACCGCCCTTCGACATATCAGGTGACCTCGATACGCCCGTTTCGGCGTTCATGAAGCTGGCGTCATTCGATCCTCGCTTCCTGCTCGAGAGCGTCGAAGGCGGAGAGCGGTTGGCCCGCTACTCTTTCATCGGCTTCGGTGACGGCCTGGAAGTGAAGCTGGATCGCGAGGGCCTCACGATCGGCAGCGAACGCCGCCCCGTACCCACAAGCAGTGCTGAGCTTCTGGACGGATTGCGCTACGCGCTGAAGCTAGCGCCGACGCCTCAGCCCGACATAGCCGGCGTGCCGCTGGCGGGTGGCCTCGTAGGGTACTCGTCATACGATGTGGTGCGTTTCTTCGAGCGCCTGCCTGCGCGAATTCAGAGCGGGACGCCGGCACTACACTACATCGCGCCTCGTTCCCTTCTTGTTTTCGACCACCTGACCCGCGGAATCGCCTTGGTCCATGCGGGTTCAGATGCGGAACGTGAGTCATTGCGGAAGGAAGTGATACGGGCCCTGCGTGGGGCGTTACCTAACGACAGACGGTCCGGGCGCTACTCGCAGCCTACGCAGACCTACACGCGCAACGACTACCTGGCTGGAGTGAAGCGGACACAGGAATATATTGCGTCGGGCGACGTCTACCAGTTGGTTCTGTCCGCGCGTTTCTCAGGCCGACATGAGCTCGACCCATTCCAGGCCTATCGTGCTCTCCGCCTCATCAATCCGTCGCCCTACATGTACTACTGCGCGCTTGGAAATGTAACAGTCGTCGGATCGTCTCCCGAAGCGCTGGTCAAACTCAAAGGTGGCCTGGCCCAATTGCGACCCATCGCTGGTACTCGCCCACGGTCAGATGATGCCGCGACTGACGCCGCCCGCGAGGCTGAGCTGCGCGCTGATCCAAAGGAGAACGCGGAGCATGTCATGCTCGTCGATCTAGCTCGCAATGACCTGGGCCGTGTCGCAAGCGCTGGCAGCGTTCGCGTTGAGCCCTATCGGTCCATAGAGCGTTACAGCCACGTCATGCACATGGTCAGTGGCGTGCACGGGCAGTTGGCACCTAATGCCGACGCCTTTGATCTTTTTGCCGCGGCATTTCCCGCCGGAACACTGGTCGGCGCGCCGAAAGTCCGCGCCATGCAAATCATCGATGAGCTGGAGCCCACCAACCGCGGTCTGTACGGCGGCACGGTCGGTTATTTCGGTGCCGGAGGCGACATGGATCATGCGATCACGATCCGGACCCTCGTGTTCAACGGGGACGAATACAGTTTCCAGGCGGGCGCCGGGATCGTCGCCGACAGCGTTCCGGAGACAGAGTACGAAGAGGTTCTCGCCAAGAGTGGCTCGATGGTGCGCGGGCTCGAGCTCGTGGAGAAGGGATTGTGAAACCCCGTCTGTTGTTGATCGATAATTACGATTCGTTTACCTACAACCTCGTGCAGGCCTTCCTGGTGTTAGGTGCTGACGTGCAGGTCTACCGCAACGACGCTATAACACCCGCCGAAGCGCGCAAGCTGTCCCCCTCGCATCTGTGCATCTCGCCGGGACCCGGCACACCGTACGATGCCGGCATTTCGATGGAGATGATCCGGAATTTCGCAGGAATTATCCCTGTCTTTGGCGTCTGTCTCGGACACCAGTCCATAGTCGAGGTCTTTGGTGGCAAGGTCGTGCGTGCCGGTCGCCTCATGCACGGCAAGACATCGGTTGTCGAGCACGACAGCCGCGGACTGTTTGCCGGATTGCCGCAGCCCTGCGAAGTGGGTCGCTACCATTCGCTGATTGCTGCGCCGGAAAGCCTGCCCGCCGAGCTCGAAGTGACCGCACGCACACCCGAGGGTGAGATCATGGGCGTTCGCCACCGAACCCTGATGGTGGAGGGCGTGCAGTTCCATCCGGAAAGCATCCTGACTCCCGACGGCCCGCGGCTGATGCAGAACTTCCTCGAGCTCACCGCAGGCCAACGCAAGAGTGAATCCTCAGCTGGAGTGGCCGATGCCTCCGTCGCGTGACACTCTCGAGAAGCTCCTCAACCGCCGGGACCTCACCGAGTTGGAATCTGAGGACCTGTTGCTGCAGTTGACTGATCCGACCGGCTCACAAGCGATGGCGGGGGCGATTCTTGCGGCTCTACGAACCAAGGGTGTCAATGCGGACGAGGTGCGGGGATTTGCACGGGGAATGCGCCGGCTCGCCCGGCGCCCGCTGATACCAACTAACCTGCGGGGCATCGACGTTGTCGGCACCGGCGGCGACTCTTCGGGGAGTTTCAACATTTCAACGGGGACGGCGTTGTTGACCGCTGCGTGTGGCGTGCCAGTCCTCAAACATGGAAACCGCTCAGTCTCGAGCCGTGCGGGCAGCGCTGACGTGCTGGAGGCGCTGGGTCTCAAGGTCCCGTTCGACGAACAGGAAGCGGCCGACTGCCTCGCCGCGTCCGGGTTCACATTTCTATTCGCGCCCCATTACCATCCGGCCATGAATGTTGTTGGACCCGTGCGCAAGGCGCTCGGTGTGCGGACAATCTTTAACATCCTCGGGCCTTTGACCAATCCGGCGACGCCGCCCTTCCATCTCATTGGCGCATTCAGTCTCGACATTGCCCGACTCATTGCCGACACCCTGGCGGGAATGGAGGTCGAGCGGACATTCGTGGTGCATGGAGCCGAAGGTTGGGATGAGCCCACGCCGATCGGACCGTTCACCGTATTCGACGTGCGGCCAGGAAACGTCGACATGCAGATCAGAGTTCCGGCGGACTACGGCTTGCAGACTTGCAAGCCGGCAGACCTTGCCGGTGGCGATGCCAATCAAAATGCCCGCGCCCTCGAAGCCGTGTTGAATGGCCAGGATCGGGGTGCACACCGGGACTGCCTGTTGCTCGGGACCGCGTTGGCCCTCGAAGTGGTTGGACGCGCTCGATCGCCGCATGAGGGCGTGGAAATGGCCTCGGCGGCCATCGACAGTGGCAAGGCGCGGAATGTGT
This sequence comes from Gammaproteobacteria bacterium, assembly GCA_034668025.1. Taxonomy (GTDB): domain Bacteria; phylum Pseudomonadota; class Gammaproteobacteria; order Steroidobacterales; family Steroidobacteraceae; genus 13-2-20CM-66-19. Next base: position 7,658 of record JAXDQF010000250.1, read on the forward strand.
TGCAGTCGCTGGTCACATTTTCCAAGAACGCAACGGCTGCGGCAAGGAGCGCCTCATGAGTGACTTCCTGGAGCAAATGGCAGCGGGCAGTCGCGAGCGCCTGGAAGCTGCGCGCCGCGTCACTTCCGAAGCCGCGCTGCTACAGAAAGCGGGCGCAATGGCGCCGGCCCCCAGGCTGGTGGCCAACCCTGCGCGTTTCGACCTGATCGCTGAGCTCAAGTTGCGGTCCCCGGCCGTTGGCCAACTCAAATCAGGTGATGAAAATGTTGGGGCACGAGTAACCGCCTACGCGCGCGCCGGTGCCGCCGCAGTCTCCGTGTTGACCGAGCCGAGCCGTTTCGATGGCTCGATGACGCACCTCGAGACCGCAACGCAAGCGCTCGCGGCGCTCAAAGTGCCCGCCATGCGCAAGGACTTTCTCGTCGATCCCTACCAGGCCATTGAAGCGCGGGTGGCCGGCGCCGGCGGCGTCCTGGTCATCATTCGAATGATGTCACGAGCCGGTATCCAGGAGATGTTGGAGTGCGCGCGCAACCTGGGCCTGTTTGTTCTGCTGGAGGCTTTTGACGAAGCCGACATCGAAGTCATGCAGGACGTCCTCGGGGCAGCCGCCCACGCTGGCACCAGCGCCGCCCCGGTCCTGGCCGGCCTCAACTGCCGCGACCTGACTACCCTGCAAATCGTCCCCCAGCGCCTGATCGAGTTAGCCCACCTGCTACCAACCCACGTCCCGCGGGTGGCAGAAAGCGGCGTCGTGTCACCCGAGGACGCCGGCCGCGTAGCAGGCGTCGGCTACGAGATCGCACTCGTTGGCAGCGCACTCATGCAAGGTGGCGACCCACACACACTGGCAGCGGCCATGTTGAAGGCCGGGCGCGAAAACGCCCACCGCAGCAAATGACCGCCACTTCCGCAACAAACCGTCCCGTGTCAGCCCACGTGTGGATCAAAATCTGCGGCATGACCACGCCCGAAGCCGTGGAGGCTTGCCTGTCCGCCGGAGTCGACGCCATCGGTTTCGTCTTCGCCGAGTCCGTGCGCCAGGTTACGCCTGCGAAAGCCGCGAGCCTGGCTGCACCCGCGCGGGGCCGCGTAGTTTGTACGGCAGTGACACGACACCCGACACAGCAGGCAATCGACGAAATCATGGCGGTATTTCAACCCGATCTGCTGCAAACTGACCACGAGGATCTGCGCGGCCTTCGCTTGCCGCAGCAGCTCCCATTACTACCGGTCTTTCGCCGGTGGGACGGCGGCCCGCAACGGGTGCCTTCCCGGTTGCTGTTCGAAGGCCTCACCAGTGGCAGTGGGATGCCCGCCGACTGGGCCACCGCGAGCCAACTCGCTCGCAAGTCGGAATTGATCCTGGCAGGTGGCCTGAATGCAACCAACGTTGCAACGGCCATCGCCGCAGTCAACCCGTTTGGAGTTGATGTATCCAGTGGCGTTGAAGAGCGCCCGGGTATCAAAAGTCAGACCGAAATATCGCGCTTCGTGTCAGCCGCGCGACAGGAGAAATCATGACAGCCCCCGCAATCGACAGCGAGCGCCTGCTCGCTGACTCCATCGCCGGCAAATTCCCGGACGCCCAGGGTCGCTTCGGCCCCTTCGGCGGCCGCTACGTGCCCGAGACCCTCATCCCTGCGCTGGAGCGCCTGGAAGAAGGCATCCGCAAGCACCTGCACGCCAGCGATTTCCAGACGGAATTCAAACAGCAGCTGAAAAGCTGGATCGGCCGTCCCACGGCCCTGACCTATGCCGCGCGACTCTCGGAGCGCTGGGGCGCGAAGATCTGGCTGAAGCGCGAGGATCTGGCGCATACCGGCGCTCATAAGATCAACAATGCCATCGGCCAGGCGCTGCTCGCGAAACGACTGGGCGCGAAGCGAATTATTGCTGAAACAGGAGCGGGTCAACACGGAGTGGCGAGTGCTGCTGCCTGCGCGCGGCTGGGTTTACCCTGCGTCGTCTATATGGGCGCTGTCGACATGGAGCGCCAGGCGCCCAATGTTGGCAGGATGCGGCTTCTCGGGGCCGAGGTAGTACCCGTGACCAGCGGCGACCGGACGTTGCGTGCCGCAATCGACGAAGCATTGCGTGACTGGGTCGCCGATCCCCTGGATACTTACTACCTCATCGGCTCTGCGGTTGGACCGCATCCTTTCCCGTACCTCGTTCGCGAGCTGCAAGCGGTGATCGGGCGCGAAGCGCGTACACAGATGCTCGAGGACGCAGGTGGTCTGCCGGATGTGCTGATTGCATGCGTGGGAGGCGGATCCAACTCCATTGGCGCCTTTCATGCCTTCGTTCCAGACAAGTCAGTCGCTATCATCGGTGTTGAAGCGGGTGGCCGCGGCAAGGGTCTCGGCGATAACGCGGCGACGCTCTCGTACGGCAGCCCCGGTGTGCTGCAGGGTAGTTTCTCCATGTTGCTGCAGGATCAGGACGGTCAAATCCAGGAGACCCATTCCGTCTCCGCCGGGTTGGACTATCCGGGCGTGGGTCCGGAGCACGCGCTGCTGCTGGCGGCGGGGCGGGTCCGGTATCAGACCGCATCGGATGAAGAGGCCCTGGAGGCCGTGAAGGAATTGAGTGAATGCGAAGGAATTCTGCCGGCACTGGAAAGCGCCCACGCGCTGATCGGCGCTCGGCAATGGGCTGCGAAGCATCCGGGTCAACGGATCCTCGTTTGCCTGTCCGGGCGCGGCGATAAGGATATGCCGACACTGCAAAGCACTCTGCTGGCAGGTGGACGATGAAACTCCGCGACAGTATCAGTGAGGCCATCAAGGCGGGGAGCGCGGGTGGTGAGCCGGCGTTGGTTGCGTTTTTAACGGCCGGGTATCCCAGCAAGGACAGGTTTCGCGAGCACCTTCAGGCGGTCGCGGCGGGATCCGATGTCGTTGAGATTGGCGTCCCCTTTACGGACCCGATGGCGGATGGTGTGACGATTCAACGCTCCAGCCAGGCGGCACTCGCACAAGGCGTGAGCCTGCGCTGGATCATGGCTGAGCTGGAAGCCATGCCACGGGTCAAAACGCCCCTGGTTCTCATGAGCTACCTGAATCCTTTGTTGGCCTTCGGGCTGGATCGTTTGGCCGATGCGGCCGCGCGTTCCAACGTAGCGGGATTCATCGTGCCGGATCTCCCACTCGATGAGGGCGCTGACCTGCGCAAGGCACTGGATGCGAAAGGGGTCGCCATGATTCAGATGGTGACACCGGTCACCAGGCCGGAGCGGCTCAAACAACTTTGCGACAGCAGCCAGGGTTTTGTGTACGCGGTGACCATGACCGGCACTACCGGCAAGAACGTATCGATACCGGCTGAGGTGATGGGCTACCTGGATCGCGTACGCGCGCTCTCCAAGACGCCCGTATGCGCCGGCTTTGGGATTCGCAGCCGCGAGCAGGTAGAGCTCCTGCGTGGGCACGTCGATGGTGTCGTTGTCGGCTCCGCGCTCGTCGAGGTCCTCGAGCGAGGCGGTAATCCGACGCAATGGCTGGCGGCGCTGCGAGGTTCAAACGCCCGTTGACTTCAGTCCCACGGCACGGCGGTACTCGATATTGGAAGCTCGCGGCATTGCTGGCCGCCCTGTCCATGGTGAGTCCGTTCTCCATCGACACATTTTTCCCGTCCTTCCATGCGATTGCAGCGGACTTCGGGTTGAGCAAGTGGGCCGTCCAGCAGACACTGACGGTCTACATGTTGCCCCTGTCGATCATGTCGTTGGTCCAGGGGCCGTTGTCGGATGCATTGGGACGTCGCCCCATCATTCTCACGGGGCTCTGTGTGTATACGCTGGCCTCCGTCGGCTGCACGTTTGCGCCTAACTTCACCACACTCCTGATTTTCCGGGCACTGCAGGGAATCAGCGCGGGTGTTGGCATGATCGTCGGGCGCGCCGTAATCCGCGACCTGTTCGAGGGCCCGCAGGCTCAGAAACTCCTGAGCCTCGTCACCATGCTGTTTGCCTTTGCTCCGGCGGTGGCACCCGTCATCGGGGGGTGGATACACGTCACGCTCGGCTGGCACGCGGTGTTTGGATTCATGGCGCTGTTTGGTACGGCACTTGTCCTCGGCGCTCATCTGATGCTGCCGGAGACGCATCCAAAGGAGAAGCGTTCACCTCTGCATGCCGGGACACTGGCACGCACCGCCTGGTCAATTGTTCGCCATCGCGAATTCCTGCTGCTCGCTACGGCCATGGGTGCCAACTTTGCCGCCCTGATGAGCTTCGTGGGTGCGGCTCCCTCGGTGGTGGTGGATCACTGGCACCTCAGGGAGACCCAGTTTGCCTATCTGTTCATCCCCGTGATCGGTGGCCTGATCAGCTCCGCCTTCATCTCCGGTCGCATGGCCGGTCGATATACCTATGCGCAACAATCGCACCTGGGTTTCCTACTCGCCCTGGGTGGCTCGGCCCTCATGACCCTTCTGTTCGTGCTGGTCACGGCTCCCCCTATCATCATCCAACAGCTGCTGATTGCGGTGATTGCATTTGGAGTTCAGCTAGCCGGCCCGACTTTGAGTCTGCGGATGCTCGATCTGTTTCCACGCGCGCGAGGATCAGCGGCGTCTGTGCAGTCGTGTGTGTCGATTGCGATCTCCGCGCTCATTTTTGGCCTCGTATCACCGATCCTCAGCGGCTCCATGCTCTCGCTGGCCGAAGGCTCGTTCTGCTCTGCCTTGATCGCGTTCGGGCTATGGAGGCTTTCACAGCACGGTCTGCGTCACACTTTCTAGGACTTCCGATGTATTGATCGGCCATGGGTCTCCCGCGACTCTAGTCGCATGTTACGACTAATACTGATCTCACTAGCACTCGCCAGCTTGCCCGCAACGGCAGCAGTCCAAACCGTCGCGTGCGGCTCCGGCGGTCCCCTCTCACTGGTCCAGAACCAACTGAGTGCCCTGTCCAAGGGGGACACGCTCGCAGTCACGGGTACCTGTGCCGGCGGCACCCTGTCCATCACCGGCCGCGACTCACTGTCGATTGCCGGCCTTTCGATGCAAGGAGACCTGCTGGTCTCGGCTGCTACGCACATCAGCTTTTCAGGGCTGACGGTCACCGGCACGATCAACGTCCGCGATCATTCCTCACTCAACGCGACCAACACCGTCCTGAATGGTGGCGTGCAGGTCATCGGCAACTCCAGTGTCAGTTTCGACACCCTGACGATCACTCAGAGTTACGATCCGAACAGTACAACAGCAGGCAGTGGGATCCTCTGCCTGCAGGGAAGCGACTGCCGCTTCTCGGCTACCAACGTCTCCGGCACTCCGTCCGGCGATCCACTCTCGCCCACTATTGGTATCCAGGCCGCGTCCGCCTCCCGTTTCAACTTCGGCTCGGGACGGATCACCGGCTTCGATCAGGGAGTACACGTGTGGAACAACGCGACCGCTTTCTTCAACCCTGACTGTGACAGCCTGGTCATCGACTCCAACAAGTCGATCGGTGTGTATGTTCGCGATGGCGGCATGGTGAAGCTCGAAGGCATGACGCCGCCCCTCTCGGACAGCTGCTGGGCAGTCGTCTTCATTGTAAACAACGGCAACTACGGCCTGCTCGCGGAAGGCGGCGGCCTGGGGTTCCTGTATCGTGCGCAGGTCCAGGGCCACGCCATTGACGGCATCCGCGTTCAGAACGGCTCCGTTGTCAAAGTCCACAGCTCCGCAGTCGACGCGGCCACGGGCACGGGCCGCTCGGCCTGGGTCAAGAGCCACGCCCATCTGTGGTTTGACGAGGAAGTCTATGGTCCGAGCGCCAGCACTTCGCTGGCTGGCCCAGTCTGTGTAACCAACAACTCGAGCGTCGACACCGATAACAGCTCAACCCGGTTCACGACGATCACCAGCTGCGCAGTGACGGCGCCTTAGGTAGCGTCGCCAGGTGCCAGCCGGCGTTGCAGCGCCCGCTTGCCCGCCGCGCCCGCCAGCTCCGCGATCCGGATCGCAACAGCCGGGGGCAACACCTGGTACTTTGGATTGGTCGCGAGGCGCTGCTCGACAACCAGCAGCGCCTCCCCGGTCGCCCGCCGGGTCAGCAGAATCGCAACGAAATCATTGGCAAGCTTGTCGGCTGCCCGCACATCATCCCACGGCGAAGCCGCCTGCAGGACCGCCCGATACTCCGGCAGCAGGCTGTCACCCTGGGCGTGTATTCGCAGCCAGGCCTCAATTTCCTGCCAGCCTTCCTGCGGCTTGCGCACCCGGAAGGCGGAATAGGCAATATCCAACATCCGGCCGCGCTCAACCAGGTGCTCGCGTTCCTCGCGCTCAGCCATCCGTTCCTGCCGCGTCTTGCTGTCGATGCCCAACTCCAGGCGGTGCTCAAACAGGGCGCCCGCCACCAGGGAAAACGTGAGCAGCAGCAGCAACTGCGTGGCAATGAGATTCGGCAACAGGGCTGTCCCGTGTGCCACCATCCAGTAGGCGACGCCAGCCGACACCAGCGTCACGGCATTCAACAAAACGTAATTCCGTCCGAGCGTTCTGATCAGGGTGAACAGGGCGGGCGGCCAAACGGCTTTCACCACGTTGCGGGTGTAGCCGAGAACTGCAATGTGGGCCGGGAGTAAGCCGGTCAGAGCGATGACAGCGGCCAAGGTGACGAGCGGTCCGGCGCTTCTATGCAGCGCCACCACCAACATCACTTCCGCAACCACCAGCACGGCCAACACCAGGGGGCGCTGCTCGCTGACGGGATTCACCATCTCAATCGACAGGACCGGCGGCTCATCCTCGCCGGCCACCACCGAGTCGAACAGCACAAAGCAGTACTTGAAAAACCAGGAAAACAGCAGCAATCCCAGCGGAATTCCCGTGAAGCCGGACTTGATGGCCAGCAGCAGGCCAGCCGCGAATGTGACCACCAGCACCAGCGGTGTGCCGTGAATCGGAACGAGAAAATAGCGCTTCACATGCGTGTCCAGGAGCCTGCCTGACTGATGTTCGCCTGCTGCGGCCGGCCCGCAGCGGCATCAGTCAGACAGGCTCCTAGCGCCCCCAGTCGATTCCAAAGGCACGCTCTCCATGTGCGCCGAACGCCAGCCGCCAAACCTGTAGTACAACACGGCGAGCAGCGCCGCGAAGGCCGACGACAACGGAAAACTCCACCAGACGGAAAACGCGCCCAGGTGGTCGGTGAAGGCCTCCGCCAGGGGAATGCGCACGGCGAGCAGCGAGATCGTCAGGGCGATCAGCGGCGCCATGACGGCGCCCGTGGCCCGGACCACGCCGAACAACACCATCGTGATGCCGAAGAAGACGAATGACGGTGTCGCGATCCGGTTGATGTGAATGGCCGCTTCCATTGCCGCGGAGCCGTCCTGCAGGAACAGGGAGTACGCACGAGTGTTGAGGATCTCGAGCAGCGCCACCACAAAGCCGGTGCAAACGGTCGCATACAGGACGCCGATGCGCGCGATGGAGGCGACACGATCCCATTTGCGGGCGCCGACATTCTGTGCGGCCATGCTCGACACGGCCATGCCGACCGCGAGTGCAGGCATCTGGATGTAGTTCCAGAGCTGCAATGCCGCGCCGAATGCGGCCGCCGTATCGACACCGAAGCGATTCACGATTGAGATCATCAGCACGCCGCTCAACGACAGCACCAGCATCTGGGCGCTCATCGGAATCCCTTTCCTGATCAGGGCCCCGATCACCTCCCAATTCAAACGCAACAGGTGGAGCTCGTTCGCGTGCACCACGAGCGGATGCCGTTTGCGGTACAGATAGACCATCATCGCTGTGAAACTGATGATCTGGGAGATGAACGTCGCCACTGCGGAGCCTGCGATACCCAAGTGCGGCACAGGGCCGATTCCGAAAATGAACACCGGATTCAACGCAATGTCGATTACGACCGACACCAGCATGAAATAGAACGGGGTCTTCGAGTCACCGGCACCGCGCAATACCGACATCACGAACGCATACATGTACAGACAGGGCGTTGCCAGAAAGATCACGCGCATGTACGCAACTGCCAGCGGCAGAGAGTCCGCCGGCGTCTTCATGGCAATCAATATCGGCTCGCAAATCAACAGGCCGATGACCGCCATCGCCAGCGAAATGCCGGCAAAAAATGTTGCACTCGTGCCCACGACTTTCTTGGCGTGGGCCATGTCGTTGGCCCCGATGGCCTGGCCGACCAGGATGCTGGCTGCCAGAGCGACGCCAAACGCCACGGCGATCAGCAGGAACATGACGGTGTTGGCCGTCGAAGTGGCCGTGAGCGCTGCCTCGCCCAGGAAGCGGCCGACCCAGATCGAATTGACGGAGCCGTTCAGCGACTGCAGAACGTTGGCAAACAGTATCGGCAGCGCGAACTTGAAGAGTCCGCGGCTGATCGAGCCTTCGGTGAGGTTGGGGGGTTGCATGGATAGACGGAACGGGGTGGGGTATGAGCCGAAAGGCTACCAGCTACCGGCGGCGCGACGCTATAAGAAGCCACACGGTTCCGAGTGCCACCAGCGTCCATCCCGGCCAGTAACCGGCGCCGTTTACTCCGAGCCACACCAGGCCCCCCAGAAGAATCGCGGCACCGACGGTGACGGCATCGCGTCTGCGGCCTGCCTTGCGAAGCTCGGTCCTGATCTCCTCGACCGCGGGCGACTCGACCTGCATGTGAAAAACGCCACCCTGAGAACGCTGCACCGCGGCTTTCAGCAGCGACGGCAGCGCTCGCGCCGCTTCCAGCAGCTCCGGCATCTGCGTCCTGAAATTACGCAAAACCTGCCGCACTCCGACCCGCTCGCGCATCCACTCGCGCAGGATCGGGCTGGCCGTCTTCCAGATATCCAGTTGCGGATACAGGTCGCGACCCAGCCCTTCAACGTTCAGGAGCGTCTTTTGCAGCAGAATCAACTGTGGCTGAATCTGCATGTTGAAGCGCCGCGAAATCTCAAACAGCCGGACCAGGATGTTGCCGAACGAGACGTCCTCGAGCGGACGGTCGAAGATCGGCTCCAACACGGTGCGGATGGCCGATTCCATTTCGTCCACCCGCGTGTCCGGTGGCACCCATCCTGACTCAACATGAAGCAGGGCGACCCGCCGGTAGTCGCGATCAAACACCGCCAGGAAATTCTCCGCCAGGTAGTTCTGGTCGCGCGGATCGAGCGTACCCATGATGCCGAAGTCCACCGCCGCGTAACGTGGATTGCGCGGATCGTCGACCGTCACGAAGATGTTTCCCGGATGCATGTCGGCGTGAAAGAAGTTGTGCCGGAATACCTGGGTGAAGAAGATACGCACCCCGTTTTCCGCCAGCAGCGGGATGTTGGCTCCTACGGAGCGCAGCTTCTCCATGTCGCTGATCGGCACGCCATGAATGCGTTCCAGCACCATCACATTGATGCGGCAGTAGTCCCAGTAGATTTCCGGGACATACAGCAGGTCGGAGCCGGCGAAGTTGCGCTTGAGCTGGGACGCATTGGCGGCTTCGCGCATCAGGTCGAGCTCGTCGAGAATGGTTTTCTCGTATTCGCCGACGACTTCGACCGGCCGCAACCGGCGACTTTCACTCCAATAGCGCTCCGTCAGCCGTGCCAGCGCATACAACACTTCGAGGTCGCGCTTGATGACCTCGGTCATGCCCGGCCGCAACACCTTCACTACAACTTCGGTCCCGTCGTGAAGTCTTGCCGCGTGAACCTGCGCGATGGACGCGGCAGCGAGCGGCGTCTCATCAAACGCCGCGAACGTCTCCGTAACTGCCCGCCCTAACGCCTTCTCAACGGTCGCGCGCGCAACCTCACCCGGAAAGGGCGGGACCCGGTCCTGTAATTTCGCCAGCTCCTCCGCGATATCCACGGGCAGAAGATCGCGCCGCGTGGACACTGCCTGTCCGAACTTCACGAAGATCGGGCCCAACTCCTGCAGCGCCAGCCGCAGCCGCTCGCCGCGGTTGGCCGAGCGTCGCCGCTCAAACCAGACATCGGGTGATAGAAAGAACAGAAACCGCAACGGCCGGTACAGGTGCGTAGCGCGGACGAATTCATCCAGCCCGTGCTTCAGGAGAACACGTTGAATCTGAATCAGGCGGGCGAGAACACGGAGCTTCACGAGCGAGTCAGAAGATCGATGCGCACGGCTAGACGGTCCACGTCCTCGCGAAGTGTGTCCACGCCCTGGAGAAATTGCTCCGCCTCACTGCGCGGCACGAGATCGCGGCGCTCGTGGGCAAGATACTCGGCGGCATTGCGCACGGTTGTCGCAGCGGCCTTACGTGTCCATCCGAATGCCGCGCGCGCGAATCGCCCGAGCTGATGGGCGGGAACATCCCCCACCACGAGAGACAACTCGTCTTCCAGATCCGGCCGCAACAATAAAGCCAGCTCACGAAATTTCTGCGCGAGCTCCGCATCGCCATCGACCCGGACATCGCCTCGCTGCAGCACGGCTTCGGGTGCAGCTCCCGAGAGTGCGAGCAGGCTGAACGGACCACCGCTGATGGTGGCGTCCGCTGCGACCCCGGCCTCGACCGCGCTCAATTTCAGCGAGAGCCCGGTCGATTCAACGAGCACCTGGCGAGGGCTACCCGCAATGGCGACAGCCACGCGGCGCCCTGCCAGCTCAGCACACAGCTGCTGCGCCCGCGGGGAGCGCGGCAGGCCGCGATTCAGCACATTTTCCAGGGTGGCAGTGAGCATGGGGCGGCATCATAAAGGCCCGCCCGACCAGTCCGCCATTCTATCGGCGGCGTTTGCGCGGTTTACGAGCCGTCTTGGTGGGATCGTCGTCACGGCACCCCGAATTCACCAGGAAGCCGTAAAACGCCTTGATGGACGCTGTGGAGCTCGTGAGGTACTCACTCACGTCCTGTTTCGTCGCGCTGATCAAGGTTTTCTGCTTGGCCTCAATGAGCCAGCGGTCGAATGCATACAGATCGGCCCGGTAGGCCGACAACATGCCCTTCGGCATCCCGCGTTCGATGCACAGCACATCGAAGAAGCGGCGGATGACGTCCTCCGAAATGCCGACCCACGGATCGACAGAGGTCGCCTCCTCGGCGGCTCCATGCTCAACACGCATAGGGGAACTGTCCTGTTTCATGCTAGCGCCAACTCGTCCCTGGGTCGGAATTCCAAGCTTCCGATGAGGCTACGGCGCCGACGGTGCAGCCGGGCCACTGGAATGAATGTCGGTCAGGTAGCGGTCGACGTCCGCGAGATAATCTTTCAGCAGATCGTGCGCCTTCAAGGTGAGCGCCACGAAGTCGCGCCGTCCATCGCGCGCGTCGGGCACCCGGTCAACATAGCCTCGTGCGGTGAGCTCACCGATCCGCCGCAGCGAGGTTGTTGCTGACACACCTGGAATCGAGATGGTCAGCGCCGATACGGACAGCTTGTGCTCGCCCTGCTCGGTACGCAGCAGCTCCAGCAGCAGCTCCCACGCAACATCATCCAGCTTATGCTCGTCATAGCGGCTGCGCAGCCGCCGCAGCTTCTCGATCGTATCGAGCACGGGCACCTTTCTGCGCCCGGTTGACTCGATGTCCGATGACGGTATCCCGTCGTGAGCGATATCCGGCGCGCGGCCCCGGTGGATCAGGCGATCCTGGCGTGCCCGATCGAGCGCCTTGGTCACAGCGGCCACCAGCTCCGCCGTGCTGACCGGCTTCACCAGAAAATCACAGGCGCCCCCGCGCAGCGCGCCGATCGCCGACTCGAGAGACGGTTGCGCGGTGAGCAACAGCACGCGTGGCGTGGGGCGGCCGAGCGGAGTCTCGCTCAAGACCTTCGCGAATTGCAGCCCGCTCATGTGGGGCATGTAAAGATCGGTCACCACTACGGCGATTTCACTTTTTGCGCCGACGATCGACAGTGCCTGCTTGGGGTCTGCGCTGCTGATGCAGTTGAACCCGGCACCCCCGAGCGCGCGCTCCAGGACCGTGAGCGTCGTGAGATCGTCGTCGAGAAGAAGAATTACCTCTTTCATTTCGCGGTCGGTTGCAGGCTCGCGGTGACCCGGTGACAAATATAACAATGAAACGCCGTCGAACGATATTCGCTCGCGTGGCTAAGCGTAGCGTCCGCTAATGCCCCCGTCACGGTCACAAGTCTCATTGCCTCAGGAGGCCGCCGCAGCGCTGTTATTTTCGACACGTCGTCCCGGGACGTAAGCCGTACAGTGTCGGCCATAAGTATCAAACCAGGGGAGAGTCAGTCAGGCTTTGTAGCCGCGGTGGACGGCGACGATGCCGCCGGAGAGGTTGTGGTACCTGCAGCCTTCGAGACCCGCGGATTGCAGCATTTCGAGCAATGCCTGCTGGCCCGGATGCATGCGGATCGACTCCGCAAGATAACGGTAGCTGGCTTCATCCCGCGCGATCAGTTTGCCGAGCAGCGGCAGCACGCGGAACGAGTATGTGTCATATAACGGCTTCAGGGCCGGGACCACCGGTTGAGAAAATTCCAGCACCAGCAGTTGACCGCCGGGCTTCAACACCCGGCGCATCGAAGCGAGCGCGGCCGCCTTGTCCGTGACGTTGCGCAGTCCAAAGCCGATTGTGATGCAGTCGAAACTCGAGTCTGCAAACGGCAGCCGTTCGGCATTCGCCTGCACATAACGCAGGTTGCCGGCGAACCCCGCGTCGAGGAGCCGCTCCCGCCCCCGGCCGAGCATGGCCGCATTGATGTCGGTGAGGACGACCGTGCCCTTCTGGCCGACTTGCTTCGCTAGTCCCGCGGCGAGGTCGCCCGTGCCGCCAGCGACATCCAGGGCGCTTTGCCCCGGGCGCAGATTCGCCAGGGAAAGGGTGAATTGTTTCCACAGACGGTGTGCGCCCCCGGACATGAGGTCGTTCATCAGGTCGTAGTTGCCCGCGACCGAGTCGAACACACCCCGCACCCGACGGGCCTTGTCCCCCAAGGGAACGCGCTCAAAACCGAAGTCTGTAGATCCGTCGTCCGCCACTGGTCTGTCTCATAACGAGGCCGACCACATTATGGCACCCGGGGAGCCTCCCCAGGCCGCCGTTGCGCCCCGTCCTCAACTTTCGGAGCGATAATTAACCCCATGTTGCTTTTTTATGTTGCTTTTTTGAAGCAGCGCTGGGCAGAATCAGGGCGGATACGGGGGTCTTGAACGGAAGAAGGCCGGGCCTAAACAGCCCGGCCTTTTTTCATTGGCGAAAATGGCCTGCGGCCATTTTCACGGACTCGACGCGAGCGGCTTCGCTGGGCGCCGGGCAAAAAGCGCGGTTTTTGCCCGGAAGGACAGCCGATACGGGAGCTTCGAGCGAGCGCATCGGGCGGACAGCCGACATGGCTCGGGCGCGAGCGTACCGGTAACGACACATAGAATCTGTTTTTCATGTCTGTTTCCAGACACACTGATAGCATCGGTTCATGCGGAGTGGTGACACTGAGCCGTCTGTGCACAGTGGGAGCGAGCCAACGGGTACCCCCGGGAGAACTGGGTTGGTCGCTGCCGAGCTGGTTCGCGCCCAATACCGCAACATCCCCACCGCCGTTGCGGTCAACGCCATCATCGCCGGGCTGCTGTGCCTCGCCCTCAAGGAGACCGTCTCACTCGAGCGTCTCGGATGGTGGCTGGCCGCGGTGTACGCCGTTGCGGGTACCCGCTATTTCCTCAGGCGCGGATTCCAATCGGCCACGCTGAGCGACGCCAGTACCCAGCTGTGGCGCCGGATCGCTTTTTTCGGTTCTGGCGTAAACGGGTTCATCTGGGGCTTGGGTGGCATCCTGTTGTACGCGCCTCATAGCCCTGCGAGTCAGTTCCTGCTCCTCATCACGCAATTCGGGATGGGCGCAGGGGCCGCATACGCGTCGGCGCCCGCGTTCACTGCCGTCATGGCCTACCTGCTTCCAAGCGTACTTCTGTCGTCAGTGCCATTTTTCCTCGAAGGCGATTCGGTACACGTAACGCTTGGCGCGATGCTCTTCGTATTCGTGGCGGCTGCCACTCATTTCACCTACGGCATCTCGCGGACGATCGCGCGCGCCATAGCGCTGCGCTTTGAAAACATTGATCTCATTCACGAGTTGCGTGCACAGACCCTGGTTGCCGAACTAGCTCGTGAGACGGCGGAGGAGGCGAACGTCGCCAAATCGCGATTCCTGGCGGCGGCGGGTCACGATCTGCGGCAGCCTCTGCATGCCCTCGGCTTTTTTGTCGACGCGCTTCAGGAGCAATCGCTGCCCGCGGATGCACGCGTGGTTGTCAGTAACATCCGGCGCTCCGTCGACGCCATGGAAGACCTTTTCAACTCGCTCCTCGATGTCTCGCGGCTCGACGCGGGGATCGTCCGTCCGCGCATAGCGACCATCGCGTTGGCGCCCCTGATGGAACGGGTTCGCGTCGAGTACGAACCCGCGGCGACTCAGAAGGAGCTTTCGCTCCGTGTCGCGCATAACTCGCTCTTTGTACGCAGCGATCCCGTGCTGCTGGAGCGAATCATGCGCAACCTGGTTGCCAACTCAGTTCGCTACACCGACCGGGGCAAGATCATTCTCGGCGCCCGTCGCAACGCGGCCGCCGTGCGAATTGAAGTCTGGGATTCCGGGCGGGGTATTCCAAAAGACAAGCATCGGGAGATTTTTCAGGAGTTTCGTCAGCTCGATAATCCCCAGCGCGATCGCCGCAAGGGGTTGGGCCTCGGACTCGCCATTGTCGAGCGCCTGGTGAAGCTCCTCAATCACCCCCTCGAACTGCGCTCGTGGCTTGGACAAGGGTCGATGTTTGCCGTCACGGTGCCGCGGGGGCGACGTGAGGACTTCGTGCCGGGCGAGGCAGATGGTCAGATCGTCGTTGATCGCGACGTGGCCAACTCGTTGATTCTGGTGGTTGACGATGAGCCCGATGTGCGCGACAGCATGATGGCGCTGCTGGGAAAATGGCGTTGCGAAGTCGTTGCCGCCGAATCGTGCGACGAGATGCTGGGGAAACTCATTTCGGTGAAACGGATGCCCGACCTCATTGTTTCGGACTACCGATTGAAGGGCGGCGAGAATGGAATCGAAGTTGTCGCGCGCCTGCGCGAGGAATTCAACGCCCAGGTCCCAGCTTTGCTGATCACCGGCGATACTGGGATGGAACAGCTACGAGAAGCCGAGGAGAGCGGTCTGCACGTTCTCCACAAACCCCTGAATCCCTCCCGGTTGCGAGCGTTAATAGCGAATTTGCGCCGGGAGCGGACCCGGGCAGCCTGATCCAGCTCAATGTGACCTGGCCTGATGAGCGAGGTGTGCGGCGATGCGAGAGGTTCGACTAGAGTCAAAAAAACTACCGGCTGACGGCGCTCGACCGTCGTTCCTGGTAACGGTCCCAGTTGGCGGCCTGATCGCGTCCCAGCTCGTACAAATACCGCCAGGTGAACAGGCCGGTGTCGTGCCCGTCGTCGAAAACGATTTTCACGGCATATTGTCCGATCGGCTCGACGGCGCGGATACCGACAGTCTCCTTACCGAGCACCAGCACCTCTTGTCCCGGCCCGTGTCCTTTGACTTCCGCGGAGGGCGAATGCACACGCAGGTATTCGAAGGGCAGCTCGAACCGGCTGCCGTCCGCAAAACTCACTTCCAGCAACCGGGATTTGCTGCGTACCTTGATTTCAGTCGCGAGGGGGTCAGACATATGTCCCCCAGTATAGGCCCAGGTCTATAGCCTATGGGCTGCTGCTGATAGGATCGCGCGCCATGCAGACACTGGATGTCAGTTCTCTCCCGCACCCGGCGACCGCCGCACTCGACCGATTGCTGCTGATCCGGGCTGAGCAGATTCGGGCCCAGTTCCGGATTATGCCCGGCGCCTTCATCGGCTCGGCACTCGTTGCAACTCTGGTCGTGGCAATGATGTGCGACCGGTTGAATCTCAACGTGCTATTGCCGTGGTTGCTCGCGGTCTACCTGCTGTCGTTAGCACGCTTTGTTTTGTGGCGTTGGTTCAAGACCGCCAATCCACCGACATCCCGAATCAGGCGCTGGGGACGCCTTGCGATCGCCGCAGGCGCCATGTCCGGTGTGCTGTGGGGAATCGGCGGCATCGTGCTGCACGATCGTACGAGCCTGTCACATCAATTGTTCGTGCTGGTGGCGACGACGGGACTGGGTTTTACCTCAACTTATATGACGGCGCCGCTGTTGCCGGCATTTCTTGCTTACGTTTGTCCGAGCTTTCTGCTGTCAGCCATCCCATTTCTTCTGGACGGTGATCGCGTCCACGTCGCAATCGGCATCAGCATTCTGGTGCTGTTGCCGATCGTCATTCAGTTCGCGACCCGCGTGTCCCGCACGTTCCTCGACTCGGTGAACGTGCGCCTGCAGAACTCCGATCTCATGTCGGAGCTGCGCCAGCAAAAGGATGCAGCTGAGGAAGCGAACATTGCCAAATCACGCTTCCTCGCAGTGGCGAGTCACGACTTGCGGCAGCCGCTGCATGCGCTCGGCCTTTTCGTTCAGGCATTGCAGGAGTCATCCATCGCAGCGCACGAACGGCATCTCGTCGGCAATATCCGCCGTTCGGTGGATGCGATGGAAGACCTGTTCGATGCGCTTCTCGACATCTCACGACTCGACGCCGGCATCGTAAGGCCCCGCTTCGAAACGTTCGGGCTGGCAACACTGTTCGACCGTTTGAATTTCGAGTTTGGCCCGGTCGCGAAGCAGAAGGGCCTGTCGCTGAGCGTCATGAAGACGTCTGTGTACATCTGCAGCGATCCGTCGTTGGTAGAGCGGGTCGTGCGCAACCTCGTTTCGAATGCCATCCGCTACACCGACCGCGGTGGCTTGCTACTCGGGTGTCGCCGACAGGAAGGCGGACTGAGAATCGAAGTGTGGGATACGGGCCGGGGCATTCCCGCTGACAAGCATCGTGAGATTTTCCGCGAGTTTGCACAACTCGATGCCGCGAATCGCGATCCGCATAAGGGACTGGGCCTTGGGCTGGCCATCGTGGAGCGGCTGTCGAAGCTGCTCGATCATGAGGTTCGGCTACGCTCTGTTCCCGGAAAGGGGTCGGTATTTTCCGTCGCCATTCCGCGTGGCCGCGAAGAGGATGTGATCGCCAACACCGCTGTGGAGCATACGACTGCGTTCGATCTGACCGGGGTGCTGATATTGGTCATCGATTCGGAGCCCGCCGTGCGACAGGCGATGGAGGCATTGCTCGGCAAGTGGAACGGCGAGGTCATCACTGCCGCCTCTGGTGCGGAGATGAAGGACAAGCTGCCGTTGGTGAGGCGCGTACCCAGCCTGATCATTTCTGACTACAGGCCGCGGGCACCGGCGACTCTGGGTGCGGGGCCCACGTTGGCGGCCATCGACATGCTTCGGGGCGAGTTCAACACTGAGATTCCAGCAGTGTTGTTGACTGGCGATACGGGAATCGAGCGCTCGGGCCGCGATCAGGAAGTTGCGGGATTACCGGTGCTGCAGAAACCGCTGAATCCCGCGCGGCTGCGGACGTTGATTGCGAATCTGCTGCGGATCGATGAGCAGGAAAGGACCCGCAGAGCGAGCTAGGAGGCCCTAGCTCGTGATCATGCCAACTCGTCGGGCGACGAGAACGGCCTGGGTCCTGTTCACCACGCCCAGCACCTTGAAGATGGCGGTGACGTGAGCTTTGACCGTCTTTTCCGAAAGGCCCAGCTCAGTGGCAATCTGTTTGTTTGTCTTACCCTGGCACACGCGCGACAGCACTTCGAGCTGGCGCAACGTGAGCAGCGCCACGTCAGGCTCTGTAGCTGACGGCGAATCGCCGATTGCACCGGGCAACGCGTGCGAGACAGGCGGTCCCGAAGACTGCAAGGCGAGCGGCACAGTGACGTTGCCCTCCAGCACCTGCTGGAGAACTTCGATCAGCACGCGCGTCGCAGCTGACTTGGGCACGAACCCCATGGCGCCCGCATTGATTGCGTGGCGTACGTTCTCGGGTTCTTCGAGAGCTGACAGCACGACGACCGGCAGCGATGGCAGCCGCTCGTGCAGTTTCCCGATGAGGTTGAATCCACTCATACCCGGCAGTGCCAGATCCAGCAACACCAGGTCGAGGTCCGGATTCTCAGCGGCCGTAGCCAGCCCCTGCTCACCATCACGCGCAGACATGACGGTGACGTCATCCGCGAGGGATTCGAGAGCTGCTGAGACACCCTCTTGCACGAGAGGATGATCGTCGATGACAAGTACTTTCAGAGTCATTTTTCTGGCGAGTTCAGTCAGTCAGTCTGCGGGCCGTGAAGCGTCACGCCAAGTGGACCTTGGTCCCACTTTCATGATTCTCAGCTTGCGCGTGTTGCTGCTGTTGCGCCATGAGGATCGCCTCCAGCTTGAATATACATCCGGCGCACCTGTCTGCTGGAGGAGATTCCCGTGTGCGCGCGACTTATTTGTCGGTATTGAGACATGTCGCAATTTACCGCCGCTGCGCCACTGCGACAGGTTGGCAGACGACTGTCTGCAGGCGCAGTGGGCGTCACGGGCCGCATGCAGCGGTTGGGTGTAGGATCGAACACATGTCTTCCCAGGACGTCCAAACGGACAAGGGCGTATCCGGGCCGCAGCCGGATCGCGCACAGCTGATTGCGGCTGAAAAAGTCCGCATTCAGTACCGCAATATGCCCACTGCCTTCGTTGGAAGCGCAGTGATTTGCAGTCTGATGGGATTCGCGCTGCTCACCGGCGCGGGTATCGAGAAAACCATCGCCTGGATGGCTGTTGTGTACCTGTGGGTCATTGCGCGCGTGATCCAGTGGCGCGCATTCAACAGAATCAACCCCTCGCCTGCAGACATGCTGCTGTGGCGCCGGCTCGGCATCGGTGGTTCCGCCATCGCCGGTCTCATCTGGGGTGTCGGGGCGATCGTCCTCTACGTACCTAACGGTTTGGCATATCAGTTGTTTCTCGTGATGGGCCTGGTTGGGATGGGCGCCGGCTGCATTTATGCGTCGGCGTCAGTCATGCCGTCGTTTTTCGCTTATTTCTACCCGAGCATCCTGCTGCCGGCGGTCCTGTTTTTACGCGAGCGCGATACGATCCATTTCATAACCGGCGTGCTGATGCTCGTTTACTTGTCGCTGATGACGCCGTTTGCGCTGCGCGTGTACCGCCTGATTGATGAGTCCATCAAGTTGCGGTTTGAGAATCTCGGCCTGATTGGCGAGCTGCGCGAGCAGAAAGACGCGGCGGAAGATGCGAACATTGCCAAATCACGCTTTCTCGCTGCAGCCAGCCACGATTTGCGCCAGCCCCTGCATGCACTCGGCCTGTTCGTCCAGGCGCTGCAGGAAACGCCACTGGCGACACGCGAGCGCCAGGTCATCGGCAACATCCGCAGGTCGGTTGATGCCATGGAGGAGCTGTTCAACTCCCTTCTTGATATCTCACGGCTCGACGCAGGAGTTGTTCAGCCTCACATAACAACCATCCCGCTCGCGGCGGTGTTCGACAGAGTTCGGTTCGAGTACGGTCCGATAGCCCGTCAGAAGCGTTTGTCACTGAAAGTCATGAAGACGTCACTGCTCGTGCAAAGCGACCCTTCGCTGCTGGCGCGCCTGATTCGCAATCTGCTTTCCAACGCCGTTCGCTACACCGATTCCGGAGGAGTGGTCATCGGGTGTCGGCGCTCAGGCAACGAGGTTCGTATCGAGGTTTGGGATACCGGCAAGGGCATTCCCGCCGACCGCCACGACGAGGTGTTTCGCGAGTTCTATCAGCTCGACAATCCGGAGCGCGACCGGCGCAAAGGTCTGGGACTGGGGCTCGCCATCGTCAAGCGCCTGGCCAAGCTGTTGAGCTATCGAGTGGAGTTGCGCTCCACCGTGGGCAAAGGATCGATGTTTTCGATTACGCTGCCCCGCGGGCGCCGGGAAGAATACTCTCCGGCCGAGAGCAGCCCCGAGTCCTCCGCGTTTGATCTGTCCCATGCGCTGGTGCTGGTCATCGATGACGAGGCTGCAGTGCAGGAAGGGATGGCGGCGCTGTTGCGCAAATGGAAGTGCGATGTCCTGACAGCGGGTTCTGGCGCGGAGATGATGGGCAAGCTGGTGGCGGTGGAACGCCTCCCTGACCTGATCGTATCTGACTACCGGTTGCGTGGAACCGAGAACGGCATCCAGGTGGTCGAGATGCTGCGCAACGAATTCAACGTCGACATTCCAGCGCTGTTGGTTACGGGGGACACGGCGCCCGACAGGTTGAGGGATGCCGAGGCGAGCGGGTTACCCATCCTGCATAAACCACTCAATCCTGCTCGGCTGCGCACATTGATCGCCAACCTCCTGCGCGAGCACACCCGGGCAGCCTGAGCTGCCGACTTTGGTGTCCGCTGCGTGGGTGACCAATACGTTCCGTCGGGACTTTAGTCTAGTCTGAAGTGTAGATTGGTTGACGTACGATGTATTCAGCCGAAAAGCTGCCACCCCCGGAAGGCGGCATCGGTCCACGGAGGGCGTGGAGGCTGGCGGGAACACCCGCGTGATGCCACCGAGTCCCCTCCGTCGCGCGCGGTCACCATCCTTCAGAGCGTTTCACACCATCTGTTGCGCCGCTGCGAAATGGGGCCGGACCCGGTTCCGCATGAGCGGTGCGCCGCCGGGTTCGGCAACCTCAAATGCGTGTTAGACTCATTCCAAGCTTTGTAAGTTGTTCAGTTTCCGGGCACTTCTGGTCACTCATGGTGACATTCCGCACTGCCCGCCTATACTCAGCACCCCGCACTATCTTGCGTCATTTGGGGGGCTCCGCCAGTCCGCGGCACTGAATGGAACCAACTGATACCTCGCATCCCGACTACTACCATAAGGTCGTGGATTGCCAGTGGGCCTGCCCGGCCCACACCGATGTCCCCGAGTACATCCGGCTGATCGCCCAAGGCCGCTTCACCGAGGCTTACATGGTGAACCGGCATTCGAATGTATTTCCGGGGATCCTGGGACGAGTCTGCGATCGACCCTGCGAGCCGGCCTGTCGCCGGGGGCGCGTCGAAGAGAAGCCCGTGGCCATCTGCCGGCTCAAACGAGTGGCGGCGGATCACCGGGATGATGTGACGGCGCTGCTGCCCAAGATCTCCAAGATCAAGAATGGCCGCAAGGTGGCTCTGATCGGCGCGGGTTGCGCATCGCTGACCGTCGCCAACGACCTCATGCCGCTCGGCTACCAGGTGACGATCTTCGAGCAGTACGGCGAGCCCGGCGGCCTGATGCGGACCAACATTCCGTCATTCCGGCTGCCGCACAACGTGCTCAACGAAGAAATCGCGATGATCACGAACATGGGCGTGGACCTGAAGCTGAACCACCCCATCAAAAGCCTGCGCGAGCTGCTGTCCACGGGCGGCTTCGACGCCGTGTTTGTCGGCTCCGGCGCGCCCAAGGGCAAGGAGTTGAAACTCCCGGGCCGCGAGGCGGGCGCCGCCAACGTTCACATCGGCATTGCGTGGCTCGAGTCGGTGGCCTTCGGCCACATCGACAAGATCGGCGAGCGGGTGCTCATCATTGGCGTGGGCAACACGGCGATGGACTGCTGCCGGACCAGCCTGCGGCTCGGTGCGAAGAGCGTGAAAGTGATGGCGCGCAAGCCGCGCGGCTTCTTCAAAGCCTCCGAGTGGGAGCTGGAGGATGCCGAAGAGGAAAGCGTCGAGATCGTCATCAACCGTTCGCCGAAGGCGTTCGTGATCGCCTCTGGATCATCAGGAACGGGCAGGCTGGCCGGAATGATGTTCGACAAGATGGAGTATGACGTCGATGCGCAGGGGCGCATCACCAGCGAGCGCAACCTCGGCGAGGAATTCCTGCCGGCAGACGATGTCATCCTGGCGATCGGCCAGGAGAACGCCTTCCCCTGGATCGAGCGGGATCTGGGGATCGAGTTCGACAAGTGGGATGTTCCCACAGTCGACAAGGTGACCTTCCAGTCCACCCGCCCGGGCGTGTTTTTCGGGGGCGACGCCGCGTTCGGTCCCAAGAACATCATCTGGGCCGTCGAGCACGGCCACCAGGCCGCGATCTCGATTCACCGGCACTGCGAGGGGCTGTCGGTGGCGGACCGCCTGCCGCCCGGCGTAAACCTGCAGAGTCGGAAAATGGGTATGCACGAATGGTCGTATTCCAACGACTATGCGCCCGTAGAACGCCGCCTGATGCCGCATGTGTCGCTCAAGGAGCGCTTCAAGAAGCTGAACATCGAGGTGGAGCTGGGATTCACCGCAGAGCAAGCGGCCCAGGAAGTGCAGCGCTGCCTGAACTGCGACGTGCAGACGGTCTTCAGCGCCAAGCTGTGTATCGAGTGCGATGCCTGCATCGATATCTGCCCGGTGGACTGTCTGACCATCACGCAGAACGGCTCGGAAGCCGACCTGCGCACACGTTTGAAAGCCCCGGCCGAGAACCTGACCCAGCCCCTGTTGGTTTCCCCGGCTCTGCCGCAAACCGGGCGTGTCATGGTGAAGGACGAGGACCTGTGTGTTCACTGCGGGCTGTGTGCGGAGCGTTGTCCGACCGCAGCCTGGGACATGCAGAAGTCCTACGTTCGCTGGCCGCAGGCTGAGGATGAATCGCGGGATCTGCAGGCGAAGGAACCGAAGATCGCCTGAAGAGCCGTTGAGGGGAAGGTTCGACTATGGTTGATTCGAATATGGCTGCACGCGTCAACGACTTTGTCATCAAGATCGCCACGGTCAATGGCACGGGCTCAGCCAGCGCGAACACGCTGCTGATGAAATCCATTTTCCGCAGCGGCATTCCGGTCATGGGGAAAAACTACTTCCCCTCCAACATCCAGGGTCTGCCCACCTGGTATGAAATCCGGGTAACCAGGGACGGACACGTTGCCCGTTCGGGTCGTGTCGACATCATGGTCGCCATGAATGCCGAGACGTATGCGCGGGACGTGAAGGAAGTTGCTCCGGGCGGCTACCTGGTCTACGACTCGACGTGGCCGCGACCGGGACTTCTCAAGCGGGAAGACATTACGGTGATCGGTGTGCCGCTGGCGCGCCTGTGCAATGAAAACTTCAACGGCGTGCGAACCCGCATTCTGATGAAGAACATCTGCTATGCCGGAGTGCTGGCGGCATTGCTGAATCTGGATGTGGAACGCATCCGCGAGTTGCTCGCGCAGACTTACGCGAAGAAGCCGCAACTCGTCGACAGCAACATGCAGGCGATTCAGCTGGGCTACGACTACGCGCGGCAGAATTTCACCTGCCCGTTGCCGCTCCATGTGGAGAAAATGGACGCGACGGCCGGCTACATCATGATCGATGGCAACACAGCAGCCGCACTAGGCTGCGTCTACGCAGGCGCAACAGTCGCCGCCTGGTATCCGATCACACCCTCGACGTCTCTCATGGATGCCTACAAGTCCTTCTGCGATCGGCTGCGCGTCGATCCCGACACCGGCCGGAAGAACTTCGCGTTCATCCAGGCCGAAGACGAATTGGCCGCCATCGGCATGGTCATCGGCGCTGCCTGGAATGGCACCCGCGCCTTCACCGCAACGTCCGGCCCGGGCATTTCACTGATGAACGAGTTTCTGGGACTTGCGTACTACGCCGAAGTCCCCGCCGTGATATTCGACATCCAGCGTGTGGGTCCCTCGACCGGCATGCCCACACGGACCCAACAGTGCGACCTCATGGAGTGCGCCTACGCTTCCCACGGCGACACGCGCCACGTTTGTTTGTATCCCGCCAACCCTGAAGAATGCTTCTACATGGCGGCCCAGGCGTTTGATCTCACCGAGCGCCTGCAGACACCCGTGATGGTTCTGTCCGATATCGATATCGGCATGAACGACTGGATGTGCCGCGATCTGAAGTGGGATGACACCTATCAGCCCGATCGCGGCAAGATGCTCGGCAAGGACGAGATCCTGAAGCTCGAGAAGTTCTACCGTTACATGGACAAGGACGGCGATGGCATCGGCTATCGCACTCTGCCCGGTGTCCATCCGAAGGCGGCGTACTTCACCCGGGGCTCGGGCCATACGCAGTACGGCACCTACACCGAGGATTCAGTCGAATACCAGATCGTGTTGGACCGTCTGCTGAAGAAGTGGGAGACGGCCAAAAAACTCGTGCCCCGTGCCGTCATCGATGCCCGGGCGGGCGGTGATATCGGGCTCGTTTCCATCGGCAGTTGCGATGGGGCCATCAACGAGGCGATGGGCGTGCTGGCGGCTGAGGGGGTTGCTGTGGACTACATGCGCGTGCGCGCATTCCCATTCAGCGAAGATGTGGAGCGGTTTCTCAGCGCGCACAAGCTGTTGTTCATTGTGGAGCAGAACCGCGATGCGCAATTCAAGTCGCTGCTCACCCTCGAAACGGCTGTAGAGAAGTCCAAGCTGCGCTCGCTGCTCAGCTACGATGGTTTGCCGATCTCATCGAAGTTCATTGTGGACGGCGTGCTGGCAGAGGTACGCCCCACACCGAAGCAACACCCGGCGCCCCAGCAGCAACCCAAGGGGGCCGCCCATGGCTGAGGTATCTACATGACTTTCATTGCCAAACCCAAAATCGCCCACCCGTCGCTGCCCAAAAACGGCATCGGCTTCACGCGCCGCGACTACGAGGGCGCCCTGTCGACGCTGTGCGCCGGCTGCGGCCACGACTCGATCACCGCCGCCATCGTCGAGGCCGCGTGGGAGCTGTCGCTCGAGCCCCAGAACCTCGTCAAACTCTCGGGCATCGGCTGCTCCTCCAAGACAACCGCCTACTTCGTCAGCGGCGGCCATGGATTCAACTCGGTTCACGGCCGCATGCCCTCCATTGCGATGGGCGCCAACGCTGCCAACCGTCAGCTGAAATACATCGGCGTATCCGGCGACGGCGATACGCTCTCAATCGGACTCGGTCAGTTCTGCCACGCGATCCGCCGTAATCTCAACATGTTGTACATCATCGAGAACAACGGTGTGTACGGACTGACGAAAGGCCAGTTCTCTGCCTCGGCCGACGTCGGCACCAAGGCGAAGAAAGGCGAGACCAACTTCCAGCCGCCGATCGATCCGGTGCTGCTGGCGATGACCCTGGGAGCGTCCTTCGTGGCGCGCAGTTTCTCCGGTGACAAGGAGCAACTCGTCCCCCTCATCGAGGCAGGGCTCAATCACAACGGATTCGCACTGATCGACGTGTTGTCCCCGTGCGTGACTTTCAATGATCACGAAGGCTCGACGAAGAGCTACGCCTACACCCGCGAGCACTATGAGCCCGCCGTGCACGCTGACTTCGTTCCCCTGGAGCGCGAGATTACCGCCAGCTATGGCCCGGGCGAGGCCCTTCCCGTCGCAATGCACGACGGCAGCCGAATCGTGCTGCGCAAATGCGAGGACGGCTACGATCCCACCAACCGCAGTGCTGCTCAGGTTTACATCCAGGAGCGGATGAAGGAAGGTGAGTACCTGACCGGGCTGCTGTTCGTCGAGCCGTCACAAAACGAGTTCCATGCGTTGAATGGAACTCCGGATGCACCCCTCAACAGCATTCCGTATGAGAAGCTTTCGCCCGGTGCAAAAGGGATGGAGAAGATCCTGGCACGTTATCGGTGACAACAATGGATCACGAAGCGATACACAGGCTGCAAACAGCAGTCGTGACAGCCAAACACGCCGCCCACCAGGCCACGCTGGATAGCTGCGACGTTGGCGATCTCGATGAGGCCTTCGAGGCCATCGACCTGGAGCTCGCCAAACCCACTCCGAACAAGAACACCCTCACTTTGTATCTCAACTCCGTCGCTCGGAGCCTGATCGCCGCGCCCTCTGCGCGCGAGGCACGCGATCAGATCGATGAGGCGTTGCGGGTGTCGGGGTTGCCGGCTACCTGGGAGCAGTGAGCTCCCGGACCACTGCGATGAATGCCTGCAGTCCGGCAGGCACGTGACGGTGTCCCGGATAATAAACGCATAGCCCGGAATAGGGCGGCGTCCAGTCTTCGAGCACACGGATGAGCCGCCCGCTGACCAACTCGTTGCTGAGACCCCACTCGCTCAGGTAGGCGAGCCCCGTTCCCTTCAACGCCGCCTGTAACATCAGGTCATGGTTGTCGAGAGTCAACGGCCCCGCGACATCCACCGCAACCTCCTCGCCGCGCTTCTCAAACTCCCATCGCCACAGCGACCCGCTGGGCAAGCGAGTGCGAAT
>JAXDQF010000251.1:0-40487 GCA_034668025.1 Gammaproteobacteria bacterium
GTTGATGTGCTCGGCTTCTCGATCGGCGGCTTCGTCGCCCAGGAAATCACGCTGCAGGCCCCTCAGCTGGTCCGGCGCCTGGTGCTGGTCGGCACCGGCCCGCGCGGCGGCCAGAACATGGCGACCCTCACGCCGGAAGCGCAACAGATCTTCGGCGCCACGTACAAGGCACCGGAGGAGATCTGGTTGAAGGTCCACTTCACCGACTCGGAAGCCAGCCAGGCCGCCGGCCGCGAGTTCCTGAAGCGCTTCCTCCGCCGCACTGAAAACCGAGATCCCGAAGTGAACGAGAAAGTGGCGCCTGCCCAGATCGAGGCAATCGGTCAGTGGGGCGTCCAGCGTGAGGATTCCTATGACTACCTCAAGACCATCTTGCAACCGACGTTGGTAATCAACGGCGACAACGACGTGATCGTCTACTCCATCAACTCCTGGATTCTGCAGCAGAACATCCCCAACGCTCAGTTGATCATCTACCCGGACGCGAACCACGGTTCGCAGTACCAGTACCCGGATCGCTTCGTCCGCCACGTCTCGGACTTTCTGTCCGAGTAAGACTCTTCAACGCACATTCCGTTTTCGAAGTCGCGCAGCAATCAGGGGATAAGACCATGAGCAATCTTTCGGGAAAAACGGCCCTGGTTACCGGCGCCTCACGCGGCATCGGCCGCGCCAGTGCGTTGGCTCTGGCGAAGGCCGGCGCACAGGTGATGATCCACTACAGCAACAGCGAGAAGGAGGCCGACGCCGTCGTCGCCGAAATCCGCAAGATCGGCTGCCGCGCTGAGAAGGTTGCCGCGGACCTGCGGCAGGCGGACGGTCCGCACACTTTGGCGAAGCGGGTCCGCGCCATTGTCGGCGACCGGCTCGACATTCTGGCTGCCAATGCCAGCATCTTGAAGGCGGCGAGTATCGAGGACACCAACATCGAGGACTTCGACAACCTCTTCGCCGTGAACGTCCGCGCGCCGTTCTTCCTGGTGCAGCAACTGCTGCCGGTGCTGTGCAAAGGCAGCAACATCATCTTCACGTCTTCGCTCGCTGCGCATACTTCAATCGAAGCGATGTCCGCCTATGCCGCGACGAAGGGCGCGGTTGAGACACTGGTCAAACACTTCGCCTCGGCCCTGGGTCCCCGCGGCATCCGCGTCAACGCCGTCGCCCCCGGTATCGTAGAGACCGACCTGTCGAAGGTCACGGTCGGAATGCAGGCGCTCAAGCGCGTGGCCCAGCCGGACGACATCGCCCCGTTGGTGGCCTTCCTGGCCTCCGACGATGCGCGCTGGATCACTGGCGATACCGTCCATGTCGATGGCGGCTCCAAGCTCTGAGGTTGCGAATTTTTCTGACCTCCATGAACGACTACAAGCTCAAACGAAATCCGAAGGAGTTAGACATGACCACCAAAACCGAAGAGAGCAACAAGGCGCTGGTCCTTGAAGCGTTCGATACCCTATTCAACAAGCGTGACTACGAGGCTGCGGCGCGATTCTGGTCGCCAAACTATATCCAGCACAGCGCGCACATCGAACCGGGCCGCGAAGGGCTGTTCAACCTGGTGCGCGCCTTACCGCTGACGCTGAAATACGAGCCCGGCGTAATCGCCGCGAGCGACGATTATGTGATCGTCCATGGCCGCTTCTCGGGCCACGGGAGGCCGCGGGCCTGGATCGCCGCGGACGTGTGCCGCATTGCCGGCGGTGTCCTCGCCGAGCACTGGGATGTACTTCAGGACGAGGCGATGAAGGCTGAATCCAAGAGCGGCTTGCCGATGTTCGGGCAGCGTTTCGCTGACTGACCCGCGCAGTTTGATGCGATCCTGCCTCGGGTCTTTCCCAGATCGCATGTGGCCGAGCTTCTCGCCAGCCGCCCGTGCCTCCTTCCCAGAGGTAGTAGCTGCCCCGGTCGGGCGCGCAAATGCCAATCGCCCGACCGCCAACCCCGCATTGTGATCGATAGCGCAGTTACGTGGAGGATCGAGTTCATGGCCACTCGGCAACCCGCAGAATTGCATCTAAGCCATTGATTATAATGGCCATGTGATCGTCGCTCATCACCATCGGAGTGCGCGGGGCGTCGCGGCAGCGGATGCGGGCATTCGCTACGATCAGGCTACCCAATGGTTGGTTTGGTCCGGAGCGGTTGTCGCACGACAATGAACAACGTAGAAAAATTCGTGATCCTCCTGCTGCTTTTGCGCATCCTCATTCTCACTCGCCTGGAGCGAGCGCAGCCGGCCCATCCTATTTCGTACCGTGACGTGTGGCGGTGGGACGCCTTGGCCTCGGTGGTCTTTACCTTTGCGGTCTATCCGGCGGCGGTATTCCTCGACAACTATTTACCTATCCGACCGGTCGTCCCGCCAACAGTGATGGCCTTGCCTCTGGTTTTGCGCTTCTTTCTGTACTTGATCATTGCCGACTTCGGGCACTACTGGGTACATCGGTTCCTGCACATGCCTTTTCTGTGGCGCGCGCATAAGTGGCATCACTATCCGACGTACATGTACTGGCTTGCGGGCGCCCGAGGTTCGATCCTCCAGCAGACCCTGGTAAACGTGCCGTACATCTTTGCCGGAGTCCTTCTGGATTTCGCACCTTGGTGGATCGCCCTGGTGCTCATCACCAAGAACACGCTTCAGAATGACTGGATGCACCTGAACGTCCCGTGGGGCTCGAATTGGTTGGAATGGATCATCGTGACGCCGCGCTACCACCACATTCACCACAGCGACAATCCAGCGCACTATCGAGGCAACCTGGCCGCGATGTTTCCGATCTGGGATCGCCTGTTTGGCACTTACGTGAATCCCGAGCAGGCTCCACGAAACCTCACTTTTGGAATCGGGGAGCACCCGCCAGCGATCCGGATGATGATCGGCGTTTGAGGCGAAAGGCGTCCAAAGCCCTCTTCGAGACGCGATACGTACAAGAAAGCTGCCGCCACTTGGTATTTAATTGAGGGGTTAACTGCTCTCTAGTCTAGAGGCACCCCAAGTGAAAAAAACCATCTCCCGCCGCACAGTGCTGCAAGGCGCTATCGCCCTCTCCGTTCTTCCCCAACTGCTCCGCGCCCAAGAAGCAGCTCCACCGAACCGGACCTTCGATCCCAAGCCAGGCGCCTGGCGCAATTTCGAAGTGATTACAACCGTGCAGCTGCTGGACGCTCCGGCCGACGCCACTGTGTGGGTACCGGTACCCGCGGTAAATACGAAATGGCAGCGCTCGCTCACGAGTGAGACCTCTACCAGCGCCGCACGCACGAGTATTGAGACGGATGACAAGAGCGGCGCACGTTTCGTCGTCGCTGAGTTCAAGTCCGGACAGGCCTCTGAATTGGAGCTCGTTAGTCGCGTCCAAACCATGAGCAGGGCCGTCGATTGGCACACGCCCGCAAATTCCGCTGATAACGAAACCGCGGCGACACTGAAGCGATGGGTGCAGCCCACTGCACTGGTGCCTACGGACGGCATCGTGCGAAAGACAGCGGCGCAGATCACCAAGGGCGCCCACACCGACGTCGACAAGGTCCATCGAATCTACGACTGGATCATTGTGAGTACGTATCGAGAGCCGAAGACCCGGGGATGTGGGCTCGGGGACATCAAGTGGTTGCTAGAGACGGGCGATCTGGGCGGCAAATGTGCCGATATCAACGGATTATTTGTCGGCCTCTGCCGTGCTGCTGGCGTCCCGGCGCGCGACGCGTATGGCTTGCGACTCGCACCGAGCGCCTTCGGATACAAAGAGCTGGGCAGCAATTCGGCCAGTTTGAAGGGAGCGCAGCACTGTCGATCAGAAGTGTATTTGCAACGGTATGGGTGGGTGGCGATGGACCCAGCCGACGTTGACAAGGTGATGCGCCAAGAGACCACCGAGTGGATCAAGGACGCTGGGCATCCGCTGGTGGTACCAGTCAGGAAGGCGCTGTTTGGCGGATGGGAAGGCAATTGGATGGCGTATAGCAACGCCGTCGACGTCACGTTGCCGGGTGCAACGGGAGGCCCGCTGCCATTCCTGATGTATCCCCAAGCCCAAAGTGGTGCAAAGCGGTATGACGCGTATGACCCGGACAACTTCAAGTACACAATCACAGCACGCGAAATAAAAGCGGTCTGATGGGCGAGCTCCAGCACTCTAGGGCGGCGCTCGTAACAGCCGCAGTAGCCTCGCTGTTAGCTTCGAGCTGCTGCCTGCTACCGCTGGCCCTGGCCTCCGTAGGGCTCACCGGCGCTTGGCTGAGCCACCTACGAGTGCTCCAGCCCTACTCGCCATTCCTGATCGGCATCGCGATAGCAGCCCTCGCCCTCTCCGGGCGCAGCGAAAGCGGCTTCACCCTCTTCAGCAGTCGAAGCGGCACGACATGCCCCGTGGACGGCGTTAAGCCGCGCGCCCTATACAGGTTGATGTTTTGGCTCGTCGCCGCACTGACGCTCCTGCTGCTAATCACACCGTTGGTTGCCCCGTGGTTCCATTGAGAAGGGCAACAGCAGCCGCGATCGCCTTGGCTCTGCCGGCGCTAGCCGCAGCCGAAAACAGAACGGTGATCCTAACCATCCCAACGATGGACTGCGCAACCTGTCCCATCACCATCCGCGTCGCACTGATGCACATCGCAGGGGTATCACGGGCCAAGGTGAGCTACGACAAGCGCGAAGCGAGAGTCACCTACGACGACGCAAAAACAAACGTGGCAGCGCTAACAAAGGCGACAGCGGACGTAGGCTACCCATCCTTCGAAGCCGACACTCAGCCCTAGATACAAGGGCTACCTAAACACCCATAAGCCCCGTCAGGCGGCAGACACATACCACGCGCTGCACCCCTCATTCGCTAGGACGAGCCCCAACGCCCCCGCGCAGGGCAATCTTCTCGCCCCACTAATGTGCAAATTGTATACAAGCGCCCTGCAATAGGGCCCTCACAAACTGAATTTGCCTGCCGCACCGCCTATATTGTATACAATTAATCGGCACGCCAGCGGCCCAAAGGGGGCTGAACGGCCGCTCCCGTGTCCCGGCCTCGAACAATAACCGTCAGATTCCAAAGGGAAGCCCGATGAAGCGTCACGCATTTCTCGAAGCGATCCTGATGACTGCGAGTCTCCTCTCCGTCGCGCCCATGGCATCCGCGGCGTCAGCCGCACCCGCCGACTCCAACGACACCCTGGAAGAAATCGTGGTAACCGCGCGCCAGCGCGAGGAAAAACTCACCGACGTTCCGGCAACCGTGGAGGCGTTCACCGCCGCCGACATCAAATTCGCAGGTATCGAGCGCCCCGGCGACTTTGTCGCGCTGACGCCGGGCCTGTCGCAAGTCCAGACGGCCGAAGTCGGCGACCTGCAGCTCAACATCCGCGGTATCAACACCGGCCGCGACGTCGAGACCAACTTTGCACTGGTCATCGACGGCGTGCTGCAGACGAATCCCAACTCCTTCAACCAGGAACTGGCCAACATTCAGCAGATTGAAGTGCTGAAGGGACCGCAGGGCGCCATCTTCGGCCGCAACGCCCTCGCGGGCGCGATCATCATCACCACGCGCAAACCTTCAGACCACCTCGAAGCTAACGCCACCATAGGTTACGGCAACAAGGACACACAAAAGGCGAACTTCTACGTCGCCGCCCCGATCGCAGACGGAATCAGCTCCAGCCTGGGTGCGTTCTATCGCAAGACTGACGGCTTCTTCAAAAACTCCTTTCTAGGCTGCAAGGATTGCACCGACTACTACAAAGAATACGGTGCAACACCCCGCATCGTGTTCGATCTCGGCGGTGGCACCATCGACCTCAAAGCCAAGTATTCCAAGATCGAAGCCGGCGCGATCAATTTCAACGCCTCCTTTGCCTTACCGGCATTTGCGGCCTTGAATCCGGATTTCTTCCAGGACGTCAACCATCATCAGTTCGACTACATCAACAACATTGTCCCCGACAACGAACAGGTCAATAAGCAGGTCTCCATCAAAGGTGACTGGAAGATTGACAAAGTGGGCACGCTGACCGCCTGGGCGGCGTACAACGACCAGACCAACTTCTTCCTGACCGATGGCTCGAGCGGTGCGTTCGGGGTTTACGCGCGGACGCCATGGTGCCAGGCTGACATCGCCAACCAGGTGGGCGGTCCACTGCCCTCCCCCACTTTCTATGCGGGAGCGGCGAGCATATTGCCGCCCTACAGTCCGTCCCGTTGTGACGGATATCAGTACCAACAGCGCGACCAGAAGGACGCCTCTGTGGAGGTCCGGCTGGCATCACCTGGCGACCAACCGCTTCGGTGGCTGGGCGGGGTGTACTACGCGGACATCAAACGTCACGTCGTCGTTTCTCAAGGCGGCGACGAGGGGCTGGGTTTCGAAAAACAGGCGTTCGTGCCCTCGAGCGGCCCGGATCCAACCGACCTTCTCTATGACGACGACTTCCACAGCAAGGTATCGGCAGTATTCGGACAGATCGCCTACGACGTGATGCCCAACCTCGAAGCGGCATTGGCTTTGCGCTTCGACTCGGAAAAGCGCTCCGTCGACAACCAGGTCCCCACCGGGGCAAACGCCTTTGCACAAACGCCCGACTTCGGACCGGGCCCGGGCGTTCAGTACATCAACCCGGCGTACGCGGCCGACCCGACTTTAGCGACGACGGGTATCCCCGACCGGTCACAGACGTTCAGTGAGCTGCAGCCCAAGGTCTCGGTCAACTGGAAGTTCGTGGAGAACTGGTCAGCCTTCGCGTCCTATGGCTACGGATTCCGCAGTGGCGGATTCAACTCAACGGGCAGCAACGCCACGATTCAGCAGTACCTGGGTGGCCTGAAGTTTGTAAATCCCGATGGCTCCGTTTCCAACACGCCGTCGCTGGTCACCCAGGGAGTCGACTACGACGACTACAAGAAGGAGGTCTCGAAGGCAGCCGAAATCGGCGTCAAGGGCGATCTGCTCGACCACACACTGGCTGTCGACCTGGCGGCGTATCACACCAAGGTCGACAACATGCAGATATTCAACTTCCTGGTGGGCCCGTTCGGCCTGTTGCGCACGGTGATGAATATCGACGGCGCGACACTGCAGGGAGTTGAGGGATCGGCGAAATGGAAGGCCACGCGATACGTCAGCCTGTTCGGCGGATTTGGCTACATTCACAGCAAGATCGATTCGTTCACCGACCGCCCATATACGGCGGGTAACAAGGTTCCCTACGCTCCGGATTACACAGCCGATGCCGGCGTCGAGCTGACGTTGCCGGTGACCTCGCAGTACTCGGTCTTCGCGCGCTTTGATGCGTCCTCAATCGGTCGGACCTGGTTCAGCCCCGTGCAGAACAACCAGGTGCAGACCGAGTTTGGCGCACCGGGCGACTATTCGAAGACCAGCCGTGACCCCTATACGATCCTGAACGCGCGTCTGGGTGTTTCGGCGGACCACTGGAACGTCGTAGGCTGGGTCCGCAACCTGGCGGACAAGCAGTACCTGGAGGAAGTCATCCCGGCACCCGAATTCGGCGGCTCATTCGTACATTCGGCGACGGGCCGCGCGTTTGGTGTCGACCTGGGCTACAACTTTTGAGTCAACGGATCCGGAGCTGCGCGGCGCGAACTACTATGTCCCGCATGAATGTGACTTCGCATGACAGACGCCGCCCACTCCGGATCGCGCGCCTCGAGCGCGCTGACGATCTCGATGTGATGCGACGCACTGCGCAACAAGTCGCCCGGCTCGTAGGTCGCAAACGTCCGCAGCACGAGCGGCGCTTCAATGAGAACCGGCATCAACGTTGCGAGCCGGGCATTGCCGGAGAAACTTTGAATCTGCCGATGAAACTGACTGTTGAGATTACCGATGCGCTCAATGAAACCATCCGCACGCCGCTCGGATTCATCGTACTGTGCCTGCGCGAGCTGGCGCAGCTCCTCGATGCCTTCAGGCGTGATCCGGTGAGCAGCCCGCGCCGCGCCGTACGGCTCGAGCAAGGCGCGCAATTCAAAAACATCGTCGGTGTCAGTGGCCGACCATTCAGTGACAATCGCGCCCTGATTGGCGATCACCGTGACAAATCCTTCCGCCTGCAGACGGCGCAAGGCCTCACGCACCGGTGTGCGGCTCACGCCCGTCGCATCTGCAATCTCCTGTTCGGTGATTCGCAGAGCAGCCGGGTACACGCCGCGCAAGATGCGCTCGCGAACAGTGCGGTAGGCTTTTTCTGCGGCTCGGGCCATAACATTATTGTATACAGATTGACATGACTCGCTCTATTGAACTGCTGGATGTGGGACCTCGCGACGGTCTGCAGATGGAGCCCGGAGTGGTGCCCACTGCCGTCAAGGCTGAACTGATCGAGAGGCTGATGCGGGCCGGACTGAAACGCATCGAGGTGACCAGCTTCGTCAACCCGAAGAAGGTTCCCCAGATGGCCGATGCTGAGGAGTTGCTCAGCCGCCTGAAGCGTCCCGAAGGCGTGTGGTTTACAGGGCTGGTGCTGAACCGGAAGGGCCTGGATCGCGCCCTCGCGGCCGGATGCAATGAGATCGGGATGGTGGTTGTCGCCAGTGACACCTTCAATCGTCGCAACCAGGGCGTCAGCACTGAAGAATCCATTGCGGCGTGGATCGACATCGCACGCAGCGCTCGCGCAGCCGGTGTGCGCGCCCAGGTCACTGTCTCTGCCGCGTTCGGCTGCCCTTTCGAGGGGGATGTTCCGGTTGATCGAGTATTGGATATCGCTCGGCGCGTAGCGGAAGCGCAACCACACGAGATCTGTTTTGCCGACACCATCGGGGTCGGTGTTCCCGGCCAGGTTACGGAGCTGCTGACGAGGGCGCGAGCGGCGTTGCCCGGTGTCAGGCTGCGGTGTCACTTTCACAATACACGCAATACCGGTATCGCCAACGCGTTTGCGGCGGTGGAAGCCGGAGCGGTTGCCTTGGATGCGAGCATCGGAGGTGTCGGTGGATGCCCGTTCGCGCCTGCAGCGACCGGCAATATCGCCACTGAAGACCTGTTGTACATGCTCGATCGAAGCGGGATTGAATCCGGCGTCTCGCTGACAGCCCTGATCGAAACGGCCCGCTGGCTCCAGGAGCAGCTGGGCCGCCCAATTCCCGGAATGTTGATGAAGGCGGGCCCTTTTCCCAAGGTCGCCGCCGGTCCAAACCAGTAGGAACACTCATGTCATATCGCCTGGGAGTCGACGTCGGCGGCACCTTTACCGACCTGCTGCTCGTGAACGAAAGTACGGGCGGTATCTGGTCCGCCAAGGTCCCGAGCACACCCGCTGATCAGTCGGTCGGCGTGCTCAACGGTATCGCGCGGGTTTGTGAGCGCGCCGGAATTGCGCCCAAACAGATCGACCACGTCATGCACGGTACGACGGTCGCAACCAACACGGTGCTCACGGGAACGGGCGCACTCTGCGGTCTCGTCACCACGGTCGGCTACCGACAGGTGTTGCAGATCGCCCGCTCCTTCGTTCCGGGCGGTCTCGGCGGCTGGGTCATCTACAACAAGAGCCTGCCGCTGGCCCCACTTTCCTGCACCGTTGAGGCGCACGAACGGGTGAGCGCAAAGGGCGAGATCGTCCACGCGCTCAACGAACCCAAATTGCGTGAAAGCCTGCGTGAGCTGCGCAAGAAGAGCATCGAGGCGCTGACGGTCTCCTTGATCAATTCGTTCGCCAACGACACGCACGAGAAGCGAATCAAACAGATTGCGGCCGAAGAATTGCCCGGAATCCCGGTATCCCTGTCATCCGAAGTTGTTCCTGAGATGCAGGAGTATGAGCGGACGGTGACGACCGTTGCCAACTCATATGTGCGGCCGAGAGTGTCCCGCTACGTTCGCAACCTGACCACCAAGCTCCAGGAAGTCACTGACGAAATCAAACTGCACATTCTGCGCTCGGATGGCGGTCTGGCCTCTGCGGCGTCTTCCGAAGAATTTCCCGTCAACCTGCTGATGTCAGGTCCCGCCGGGGGTGTTACTGGCGCTCTGTGGGTCGCCCTCCAAGCCGGATTTCCGAATCTGCTCACACTCGACGTCGGTGGCACGTCGACCGACGTTGCATTGATCCAAGGCGGCGAGCCTCGGCTCCGCCGCGAGACTACGGTTGGGGATGTGACGGTCCGAGCATCGTCGGTGGATATCCGAACCGTCGGTGCCGGCGGTGGCTCGATCGCCCACGTGCCTCAACTGACGAAGGCGCTGAGGGTGGGGCCGCAAAGCGCCGGTGCCGATCCCGGCCCAGCCGCCTACAACAAGGGCGGAACTGAGCCGACGGTAACCGACGCGAATATCGTGCTGGGTTACCTCCCCGAAATGCAAAAGCTGGGCGGCGACATGTCCCTGGATCGGAAGGCCGCCGCCACGGCCGTGAAGAAAGTCGCTGACGCCCTGGAGCTCTCATTGGAAGACGCGGCTCTCGGTATCTACAACATTGTCAACGAGAACATGACTGGCGCACTTCGGCTGGTCTCCGTTGAGCAAGGCTATGACCCTCGCGACTACGCGCTCATCGCGTTCGGCGGCGCCGGTCCACTCCACGCCAACGCTCTGTCCCGTTTGCTGGGATCGTGGCCTTCGGTCATTCCACCCGGCCCCGGAGTCCTTTGCGCGCTGGGAGATGCAACAACCGCGATCCGCGACGAGCGTTCGCGTACCTTCGTTCGCGCGTTTGGCGGCACATCTGCGGCCGAGATTGCCGGCATCCTGCAGGATCTCGCAGCCGACGCTTCAAAGGGCCTCAAAAAGGAGGATGTCGATGAAGCGGATATGCGGACCACCTACGAAGTTGATGTGAGGTATCGCGGTCAGGGCCTGCGGCTCAACGTGATTGTTGATATCAAAGAATTGCAGGAGCGGGGACTCGATGCGCTCGCCGAGAAGTTTGATGCCGAGCACAAGCGCCTCTTCACCTTCGCTCTGCCCCACGAGCATGAGATAGTTACCCTGCGCGCTGCGGTTCGCGGGAAAGGAATTACGCTCACCCGCCCAAAAATACCCAAAGGCGACGTGAGTCCACGAGCCGCGGCAGTTGGGACGCAGGCGTCCTATATGGACGGCAAGAAAGTCACCGCCACGGTGTATGAGAGAAGCAAGCTGGCCGCCGGTAACATCCTGAAAGGCCCCGCCATCGTGATGGAAATGGACTCCACAACAGTCATCCTCCCGGCACACCACGGCCTCGTGGACGACTTCGGCAACATTCTGCTCTATCCGGAAGGACACGACGCGCTGCGTCGCTGAACCTTTCGAGGACCCAAACATGCCCGCAAAGATCATCCAACGCAACCAGACGCCATACAAGACAGTCGACGTCGATACTGTCACCATCGATATCATCGAAAGCGCCTTGCGCAACGCGCGTTTCGAGATGGACACCGTGTTATTCAGGACGGCCATGTCACCCGGCATCCGCGAACAGCACGATGAGTTCCCGATGATTGCCAACGTAGAAGGCAAGATGGTGGTCGGCCAATTCGGCTCGTTCATCTGGGGATTCATGCAAGGGTACGAAGGCACGATTGAGGAAGGCGACGTGTTCTTCACCAACGACCCGTATTCGGTCAACGGTGCGGTCAGCCACGCCAATGACTGGTTGATGCTGATGCCCATCTACAAGGATGGCCGGCTCATGTCCTGGGCCGCGATGTTTGGCCACATGACCGACATCGGTGGCAAGGTGCCGGGATCGCTGCCAACGGATGCCCGGCAGATCTACGAGGAGGGCTTCCTCGTTCCGCCGATCAAAATGTACAAGGGCGGCCAGCTGCAGGAAGATGTGCTGAAGATCATCCTGCACAACTGCCGGCTGCCGCACTGGAACCTGTCGGATTTCAACGCAATCGCCGCGGCGCTGCGGACAGCGAATATTCGCTGCATAGAGATCGCTACGCGTTTTGGTGACGACGTCTATTTCTCAGCCCTGGCGGCCATGCTCGAACGAAACAAGCGCGCGATGCGCGAGCTCATTCGGCGTACCGTGCCGGAAACCCGGCAGCACTTCGAAGACTACGTCTGCGACGACGGACTCAACATGGGCCCGTATAAGATTGCGTGTGCAATGTGGCGCGAGGGCGACAAGTGCATCTTTGATTTCGCGGGCACCGATCCGCAGTCCATCTCGTCAATCAACTTCCTGTTGAATGAGGAGATGTTCAAGATGTTTGCGGGCATCTACATGATCATGGTGTTCGATCCCCAGATCCTGTTCAACGACGGCTTCTACGACCTCATGGAAGTGCGGATACCGCCGGGCACATTGTTGAAGCCGCTGAAGCCCGCGGCACTCTCCTGCCGGACTCACGCCCTGGGACGCATTTTCGATGTTCTGGGCGGCCTGCTGGGCCAGGGGAACCCGGATTTCCTGTGCGCGGCCGGATTCTCCGACAGCCCGCACTTCATGTACTCCGGCTACGACCAGAATGGTGAGTGGTACCAGCTCTATCAGATCACCTTCGGGGGCATCCCCGGCAAGCCCTTCGGCGACGGGCCGGATGGTCACTCGCTGTGGCCCGCCTTCACCAACGTCCCGAATGAGTTCCTGGAGAGCTACTTTCCCCTGCGGATCGAAGTGTATGAAACACTGACTGATACGGGCGGGGCCGGTAAGTTTCGGGGCGGCAACGGCTTGCGCATCGGTTATCGGTTTCTGGAGCCCGGAGAAATCTCGATACACGACGATCGGTGGCTCACTTACCCATGGGGAGTCAATGGCGGCGAACCGGGCGCACGCAGCAAGAAGACGCTCGTCCGCAAGGACGGCTCCGTGCAGTTGCTGGCATCCAAGCTCGACCACGTCAAGGTTGAGGCTGGTGACCTGCTCCTGTCAGACACGTGGGGTGGCGGCGGGTGTGGCGATCCACTGGAGCGCGATCCTGCGAAGGTGTTGTTTGATGTCGAAGCGGGTCTCGTGTCCGTGGAGGGTGCGAAACGCTATGGTGTCGTCGTCAATGACAGCAAGTTGGACGAGCCGGCAACCAAACAGCTGCGCGAGAACATGCGCATCAAACGGGGTGCGACGAAACTCTTCAACCGCGGCTTCGAAAGCATCGAGGAGCTCAAAGGCCGGTGCCTGGCTGAAACCGGCCTGCCGCCCCCCTCGACTCCGCAATTCACCCAGTGGGCGCGGCGCCTGACGGGAGCCGCGTAGTGAACGAGTTTGTACGCGGCCCGCTTGCCGACCTGCGTGTGATCGAGATGGGCACGTTGTTGGCGGGACCTTTCTGCGGCCAGCTGCTGGGCGATCTGGGGGCCGAAGTCATCAAGATAGAGCCGCCCAACCAGGGTGATCCGCTGCGCGCGTGGGGGCAGGAGAAGGTCAACGGCAAGTCGCTCTGGTGGCCGGTCGTGGGCCGCAACAAGAAGGCCATCACGTTGGATATGCGCCAACCCGAAGGCCAGGCAGTGCTCAAGGAGCTGGTGGCCAAAGCGGACTTTCTGTTGGAGAACTTCCGCCCCGGAACACTGGAGAAGTGGGGTTGCGGTTACGAGGAGCTCGCGACGATCAATCCGCGCCTCATCATGATTCGCGTGTCAGGGTATGGGCAAACGGGCCCCTATTCCTCGCGTGCCGGTTTCGGTGCCATCGGCGAGGCCATGGGAGGGCTACGCTATGTGGTGGGCGACCCCACTACTGCCCCCTCCAGAATGGGTATCAGCATCGGCGATTCGCTCGCTGCCACTTTCGCCTGCGTAGGGGCCCTGTCGGCGCTGCACTATCGAGAGAAGACCGGCCGCGGCCAGATAGTGGATTCGGCGATCTACGAAGCGGTCCTCAACATGATGGAATCGCTCATCACCGAGTTCGACAAAACGGGTTACATCCGTGAGCGCACCGGCGCGATCCTGCCTCACGTAGCGCCTTCGAATGTCTATCCCACCAGTGACGGCAGCATGGTGTTGATTGCCGGCAACCAGGACACGGTGTTTGGCCGCCTGGCCCAGGCCATGGGACAGCCGGAACTGGCCAAAGACCCCGAGTACGCGACACATGCCGCCCGTGGCAGGAATCAGAAGCAGTTGGATGAGCTGGTCGGCAAGTGGACCCGGACCCAAACGCGCACCGGGCTGCTGGAGCTGATGAGCGAATCCGGTGTCCCGGCAGGCTTGATCTACCGCGCCCCCGAAATGCTGGCGGACCCTCACTTCCAGGCGCGCGAAGCGATTGTGACCGTACCGCATCCGGACTTTGGCGAGCTCAAGATGCAGAACGTGGCGCCCAAGCTGTCAGAAACCCCGGGCTCCATCCGTACGCCGAGCCCGGAGCTGGGCCAGCACAACGATGAGGTCTTTCTCAACCTCCTGGGAATGGAGCGGGAGCGCTACGAGTCGCTCAAATCCAGAAAAGTCATCTGACCGCGGCCACAGGTACACGCTCCTCACCACCCAGCTGCTCGAGAACCTCATCCAACTTCATGACATCAGCATATCGCCGCCCTACATCACGAAGATTGTCCCAGTGTGGTCCCTCCTCCATGTCCCCGCAGCAGTCCTCGGGCACAATGGTCCGGTAGCCGTACGAGAAGCTGTCGATGATCGAAGCACGGACGCAGCCGCTGGTCGTGCAGCCGCAGACAATCACCGTATCGATTTGATTTTTGGTGAGAATGTTCACCAGCGGGGTGAGGAAGAAAATCGACGGCGCCGACTTCGTGAAGCCGATGTCATAGTTGGGGTCATAGATGCGGGGATCGAGCTGCGTGGACGGATGGCCGTGCCAGAAGTCACCGTTGTACAGGCCATTGACCTTCCAATAACCCATCTCACGCTCACTGCCCCAGCTAACGTTGCAGCTGATGACCGGAATCCCCAGAGGCCGGGCCACTTTCAGCAGGCGCGCCGTATTCTCGACCGCCCGATTGATGTGCGGCGAGCGTCCGCTCGGGTAGTCCGGGTGAGTGAACCCCAACTGGAAATCAACTGTCACAACGGCCGGGCGCTCGCCAAAACCAACGGTCCTGCCGCCGTAGCCGACATCGTCAAAGCGGTCACTCATGTG
Source organism: Gammaproteobacteria bacterium (assembly GCA_034668025.1). Taxonomy (GTDB): domain Bacteria; phylum Pseudomonadota; class Gammaproteobacteria; order Steroidobacterales; family Steroidobacteraceae; genus 13-2-20CM-66-19. The sequence goes on from JAXDQF010000251.1 coordinate 14,989, forward strand.
CCTAACCTCTCATGTGTTCGACAGCCAACGCGCGCCTGTGTTCGAGCCAATTTGCAGCTGCAGACGGTAGTTATAACGGTCCGCGGGATGTTCGGAAACAGAAATCTGAAAAGTCCGCTTATCGGCTCCCCCGTAACGACGGACCACCCGCAGCGAAGGCTCACCGGCCTTGGCGCGCAGCGGCTCTGCCATGGCGGCGGAGATTCGGCTCACACCCAGGTCCACGCTGACGGAAGTCGTCTGCTCGCCGTATTTCTCCAGGATCATCTCGTAGACCGGCTGGTCTCGTTTGCCGATCAGAGGAAGCACCCCGGAGTATTCCGGCACGAGATACAGATCGAGCCAGCAGATGGGTGTCTTCTCTTTGCGCAGATACCGGACCGCCTGGACGTGAAACCAACGCTCGCCCGTCCGGCACTGCAGGAGCCCGGCGAGCTTGCGACTGCTGCGCACGAAACGGGAGCCCTGCACATGCAACACGCTCGCCGGGTATTGCAAAAGCTCCTGCGGCGATCGGATCACCTGCAGATAGGACGGCTGCGGCTTTCTGGCCTTGATGACAGTGCCCGCACCGGGCCGCCGATCGACAACGCCCATCTCGCCCAGAATTCGCAGCGCTGCGCGCACAGTATGGCGGCTCACCAGGTACTGCTCGGCCAGTTGCGGCTCCGGAGGCAGGGAATCACCCACACCCAGGTGACCCGACTCGATTTTCGCGAGCAGTTTCTCAACAACCTGGCGGTACAGCATCCGAGGTTTTCCGCGCATAACAATTGACAGGCTACATTCTGAGCCATAGTCTTTGTCCGGACAATCTCATTATTCATATTTTGAGCGGACAAGAACATGAATTCCGGAAGATACTTCGAGGAGTTCGAAACAGGTGCGGTTTACGAGCACAGCCCTGGCCGCACCATTACACAGGCCGACAACATCTGGTTCTCGCTGCTCACCATGAACCAGCATCCGCTTCATTGCGATGAGGAATACGGCAAGCAGAGCGAGTTCGGGCGTTGCATCATCAGCAGTCCCTTCACACTCGCCGTGCTCGTCGGGATGAGCGTGCGCGACGTGAGTCAAAGAGCGATTGCCAATCTGGGTTGGCGGGACATCCGCATGACGGCGCCGGTGTTTCCGGGTGACACCCTTCATAGTGAAACCGAAGTGCTCGAGAAGCGCGACAGCAAGTCACGCCCGGAGGCTGGAATCGTCACTGTGAGAACCAGCGGTCGCAACCAGGAGGGGAAGACTGTCTGTGTGTTTGAGCGAACCATTCTCATCCCCAAACGCGGTCATGGCGTCGATGACTGACGACGCCGAAATCCTGGACGCCATCGAACGTTGGGTGGACAGGGAAGTTCGTCCGATTGCGCGTCAGTTTGATCACGCGGACGAGTATCCCGCTGCGCTGGTCGAGCAAATGAAAGAGCTCGGGCTGTTTGGGGCCACCATCAGCAAGGACTACGGTGGACTCGGACTTTCAGCCTCGACGTATGCCCGGTTGGTCACCCTGATCGCCACTGCCTGGATGGCGCCCACCGGCATCTTCAACTCCCATCTCATCATGGCCGCCTGCGTGGAACGGTTCGGCACGGCGCAGCAGAAGCAACACTTCCTTCCCAGGTTTGCAACGGGTGAGCTGCGTGGTGGCCTCGGACTGACAGAGCCCAACGCGGGAACGGATCTGCAAGCCATTCGAACCCGTGCCGTCCGTGGCTCGAGCGGATACCGAATCAACGGCACCAAGACCTGGATAACTAACGGCGTGTATGGAACGTGCTTCGCCGTGTTAGTCAAAACCGACCCGGAGGCAAGGCCTGCGCACCGCGGCATGAGCATGTTCCTGTGCGAGAAGGGTCCCGGGTTCAGCGTGGGCCGCAAGCTCAAGAAGCTCGGCTACAAGTCCATCGACAGCGCTGAGCTGATCTTTGATGACTTCGAAGTGGATGCGTCGAGGTTGATAGGTGGCGAAGAAGGTAAAGGCTTTCATCAGGCAGTCGGTGGACTTGCCTTGGGACGCATCAACGTTGCCGCACGCGGGCTGGGTATTGCACGAGCCGCTCTGAACGATTCACTGAAGTATGCGCAGCAACGCGAGACTTTCGGCAAACCCATCGCCCAGCACCAGGCCATCCAACTCAAGCTCGCCGACATGGCAACCCGCGTTGAAGCGTCACGACTCCTGATCGAGCAGGCTGCGACTCGCTACGACACGGGCGAGCGCTGTGATTTAGAGGCGGGAATGGCCAAGTTGTTCGCCTCCGAGGCGGCGGTTGAGAACAGCCTGGAAGCGCTGCGAATCTTCGGTGGCTACAGCTATTCGACCGACTTCGATGTCGAGCGCTATTACCGTGACGCGCCACTGATGTGTATCGGCGAGGGGACTAACGAGATGCAGCGGATCATCATCGCGCGCCAGATGTTGGAAAAGCACCCGTTATGAGCCTCACGAGCCCCTTGGCGGGGGTGCGCGTATTGACCTTTGAAGGCTTTGGCGCGGGTCCCTACGGCTCCATGTACCTGGCCGACCTCGGTGCGGAAGTCATCAAGATTGAGAACCGCGCCCAGGGCGGCGACGCGAGCCGCGGGATGGGGCCCTACTTCCTCGGCGAGCACGACAGTCACTACTTCCAGACTTTCAATCTCAACAAGAAAAGCTGCACGCTCGACTTGAAGCATCCGTTGGGACTGAAGGCGTTTCGGCGCCTCGCCGCAACCGCGGACGCCATCCTGAACAACCTGCGTGGCGACCAGCCGGAAAAGTTGGGCCTCACCTATTCGGCGTTGCAGTCGGTCAATCCGAAGCTCGTCTGTGCGCATCTGTCGGCCTACGGGCGCGACAATGAGCGCAAATCCTGGCCCGGCTACGACTACCTGATGCAGGCAGAGGCGGGATTCTTCCACCTCACGGGAGAGCCCGACACGCCGCCTACGCGTGTGGGCCTGTCCATGATCGATTTCATGACGGGTGTCACCACCAGCCTCGCGCTGACTTCTGCCCTTCTGAGCGTGCAGCGAACCGGCGTTGGCGGCGATATCGATGTCAGCCTGTTCGACGTGGCACTGCACCAGCTGTCATACCCGGGCGCGTGGTACCTGAACGAGGGGCAACTCACTACGCGCCAACCTCGTAGCGCGCATCCAAGCGCTACCCCGGTCCAACTGTACAAGACCCAGGACGGCTGGATCTTCCTCATGTGCATGACGGAGAAGTTCTGGCATGAGCTGGTGAAGCTCCTCGAACGCCCCGATCTTGCCGCCGATGAGCGGTTCACGACGTTGGCACTGCGCCGCCGTAATCGCGAAGCCCTCACACCCCTGTTGGATGAGGCTCTATCCCGAGACACGACGACAAATTGGTTGCAGAAGCTGGGCGGCCGGCTACCCGCAGCGCCCGTGCATGACATGGCCGGGGCGCTGGAGAATCCGTTTCTGCAACGCACCGGCATGATTCGTAACACTCCACACCCCCAGCGGAGTGACTTCCGGACACTCGCCAACCCCATCAAACTCGACGGTGAGCGATTGCCGTCGCAGGTCTGTTCCGCGCTGGGCGCCGACACAAACGCTCTGCTGCGGGAGGTCGGGTTGACCGAGCAAGAGCTAAACGAGCTCCACGCCGCCGGTGCGACATGAAACTCGAAGGCTACCGCGTCGTCGACCTGTCGCAGTTCCTTCCGGGGCCGCACTTGTCGATGATCATGGCTGATCACGGTGCCGACGTAATCAAGATCGAGCCGCCGGGCGGCGGAGATCCCGGGCGACAGGTCGGGTTGCGCCAAGGGGAGCACTCGATATTCTTCCGCAACGCGAACCGCGGCAAGCGCAGCGTTTGCCTGAACCTGAAAGAAGCCCAGGATCGCGCCGCGCTTGCCAAACTGTTGGACACCGCTGATGTAGTCATCGAGGCCTTCCGCCCCGGCGTCGCCGATCGACTCGGTTTCGGGGCGGCGGATGTGATCGCACGCAATCCGCGCGTCGTGTATTGCTCGATCAGCGCCTTCGGTCAATCGGGTCCGTATCGTGATATCCCTGCGCACGATCTCGCCGTAGAGGCCATTGCCGGTTCGTTGAGCGTGAATGTCGGCAACGACAACAATCCCGCAATGCCTGCCGTTCCGAGCGCCGACATGGCCGCGAGCCTGATGGCGCTGTCTGCGATCCTCATGGCTCTGTTGCGTCGGGAGAAGACCGGCCGCGGCGATCGTATCGACATCTCCATGCACGACGCATTGGTCGGCTGGATGCCCAACATCCTCGGGACAGTATTTGCCGAAGATCGCGCCCCGAGTCCCAAACACGAGCGCCAGTGGGGCGGCGCGGCGTTCTATAACATCTACGCCACGAGCGACGGCCGCCACATCGTGTTGGGGGCCCAGGAGATGAAGTTCGTGCGCTCGCTTCTGGGCGAGCTCAATCGCCCGGACTTGATCGAGCTGGCCGAGCGGGGCCCCGGCGCGCACCAACAACCTGTGATTGAATTCCTGCGGACGCTGTTCGCTCAGAAGTCGCAGGCGGATTGGATCGATTGGTTTGCGACTCGCGCCCTGCCCTTCGCGCCCGTCCGGAATTTGCAGGAGGCCATGGAGGATCCCCAGCTCGTCGCCCGGCAAATGATCCTGCGTGACGGACACGGCCATCGCCACCTCGGCGTTGCCATGAAATTCCACGACGAGCCTGCTCAGCCCAACCTCACCATCCCGGCCTACGGCGAGCACACCGCTGCCGTCCTCGGAGAGATTTCATGCCCCTCTTGAGACTCAACAATCACGACATGTATTTCGAAGTTCTGGGCAAAGGCGATCCTGTCCTTTGCATGGGCGGCTGGGGCACGTATTGCCATGGAAACCATGGCAATCTGGCGCGCGGGCTCACGGACAAATTCCAGGTCATCATCTTCGACTACCGGGGCATCGGCGACTCGGGCGATGACTCAACCCTACCGGCCACGATTGAGCTGCATGCAAACGATGCCATTGCCCTCCTGGATCATCTCGGTCTGAAGAACGTCCACCTGATGGGACTCGTGGGCATCGGCGCCTGCATCTGCCAGGAGATTGCGATCAATCGACCGGATCTCGCCCGCAGCATGCTGAACATGGGGGCCTGGTGTGAGACCGATGATTTTCTGCGCGACCAACTCGAGATGTTCCGCTGGATCCATCGCGACGCCGGTTTCCTCGCGTTCCAGCTCGCGGTCACCCTGTTATCTTTCACACCCGAGTACTACAACGAGAATAAGTTAAAACTGCTGGGTCCCGCCGGCGGCTGGAAGGAGTTGAAGGACCGCTATCCTGCCCACTCCCGCCTGATCGATGCCTGTGTCAGCTTCAACTCCCGAAGCCGGTTAAACATAATCCGCTGTCCCAGCCTCATCATCCACGCGGCGCTCGATCAGGTCACCAGTCCGCGGACGACGCGCCTCATCGAGGACAACATTCCCGGTGCCCAGGGGCTGCTGTGGAACGATGTGGCGCATGTGATCGCCGGCAGAGAGCAGAAAATCCGCTTCTGCAACACCCTGTTCGACTGGCTCGCCCGCAACTGAGTCGGCGTGCGCAAATCACTCGATAGAGTTACTGCCAAACACGCATTTACAGGGCTTTCCGTGCTATCAGGGCGTCGTTATTCTCGAACGAGAACGACATGCAGCGCCTATACACGACGTTTCCCAATGAATGGCCGGGGGCAGGACTGCTGCTGCTTCGGCTGGCTGAAGGAGTTCCATCCGTTGTCGAAGGCTGTACGAATGCCTGGAGATCGGGTGCGGCCCTGGCTGCGATTCCCCATGCCGTCGACGTTGTCAGTGGGCTTCTTCTGCTGGCCGGTTTCTGGACACCGATCGGAGGCGTGTTGCAGGCGCTCGTGGAATTCGCAAATGTTCTGGCGGGCGCCGGATACGAACATGTCGTGCGCGCGATGATTGGACTGAGCGTAGCCATGCTCGGACCGGGCGCGTGGTCAGTGGATGCGCGGCTGTTCGGCCGCAAGCGCATCGATGTGACGGTGCTGAAAGACTAGAAGCTATGGGCCCGGGCGCCGAAGGCGCAACACCACCGCAGTAGCCACCAAAAACCGCGCTTTTTGGGGGGGCGCCCAGCCTGGCGGCCGACGCAGCCGGGCTCCGCGCGAACTTTTTCGCGCCAATTAACTAGAGATGGATGATCCCACGACGGATGCCGATTGAAACGGCCTGCGTGCGATCCTTGGCATCCAACTTGTCGAGGATGTGACGCACGTGCGCCTTCACGGTCTCTTCCGAGATCGACAGCTGCACGCCGATATCCTTGTTGCGATTGCCCTCGGCGATCTGCTTCAGCACTTCGATCTCGCGCTCGCTCAACACTTCATTGCCGAAGTGCTGCGCCAGTGTTTGTGCCACCTGCGCGGGCAGGTGTTTGCGGCCACGGTGCACTTCGCGAATGACCGCCACGAGCTCTTCCAACGGCGTGCTTTTGAGCAGGTAGCCACGTGCGCCCGCCGCAAGGGCGCGTTGAACTTCGACGTCACCCTCGAAGGTGGTCAGCATGATGATGCGCGCAGCCGCGAATTCACTGCGGATGGCCGAAAGAGCGGCAATACCACTCATATCGGGCAGGCGAAGATCCATCAGGGTGACATCAGGCAACGTGCTTCGATATTCCCCGAGCGCCTCCTTGCCAGTGGAGGCCATGGCGGCCACGGTCATATCGGGTTGACTGGCGATGACCGTGGCGATTCCCTCTCGGAACAATGGGTGGTCGTCCACACACAGGATTCGAATGGGCGCAGCGTCAGTCACGGACAGCTCCCGGCTCAAATGCAACATGACCGGAAATCACGAGATCGATCTCTGTACCGGCCCCAGGGGCGCTCAACACGGTGAGACGGGCGGCGATTCGCTCGGAGCGCTCGCTCATTCCCGTCAGTCCCCAGTGGCCTTCACGGCCTGATCGGACCACGTCTGCATCCATTCCGCAACCATTGTCTCGCACGAGCATGCGAAAGCGGTTGCGTGAGTATTCCAGCACGCCCTCGATGAGTCGGGCACCGGAATGGCGGAACGCATTCAGGAGCGCCTCCCGGGCAATCCAGTAGACCTCATCCCGTACGAACGGGCGCAGCGGGCGCGGCGTCCCTTCAACCGTCAGCTTGAATTCGATCTTGTCGTCAGCGCCGATATCCCGGGGAATGAACGAAATAGCGCGTTCCAACTCGTCGGGCTCCAGATGCCGGATGCGCAGGCCGCGCACCGTATTGCGCCCTTCCTCGATCAGTTGCCGCAGCATTTCGTACACACGCGACACGAGTGGCTTCGCCGCAGCCTCGGCAGGCAGTTGGGTGTTGGCCACGGCCAGCTGCAGCGAGGCGCTCAGCAGTCCCTGCAGCAGAGTGTCATGCAGATCCTGGGCGATGCGGGTTCGTTCCGCAATCCGCTCTTCCATGCGGATCGTCACCCGATGGGCCACCTGGCTGACCCGGATTCGGTAGGCCCACCAGACAGCCAGCGCCAACAGCACCCCATACAACGATCTGAACCACCAGGTAGCCCACCACGGCGGCAGCACGTCGATGTGCAGCGAAGCACCCGCCGCACTCCAGGGGCCGCGCCCACTGGCCGCCTGTACTCGGAAATCGTAGTGCCCGGAAGGCAATGTTGTGTAGGTCACGTGGCGCTGGGTACTGTCGGTCTCATACCAACGGGGATCGAGCCCCTCGAGCCGGTATCGATAATGGTTCGTCTCGGGACTCAGGAATCTCAGCCCGGCGAACGTGATGGAAAAGATATTCTGTTCGTGAGAGACAGTGAGGTGGTCGGTATATGTGATCGAACGTTGCAGCGGACCGCCCGGTCCCACCGGCGCCGGCGTACCCCGCAGATCAAAGCCGGTGAGTACAACCGGGGGCGAGTACGGAGTCTCCCTGAGCTGGTCCGGAAAGAAGGCCGCCGCTCCGGCATAGCCGCCGAAGAACATTTCCCCGCTGCGGCTCTTGTGACAGGCCGACCAGCCCGTCAGATCGTCACCGGGAAGTCCGTCAATGGCGGAGTAATTCGCGAACCTCTGCGTGCGTGGATCGAGCTTGGAAATACCCTTGTTGGTACTCATCCAAAGATTGCCGTGCCCGTCCTCGAGGATGCAGTCCACGGGATTCCCCGCCAATCCATTGCGCACGTCATAAGCTGAGAAAGCACCCGTAGCCGGGTCCAACCGGTTCAGGCCATTGATGGTCCCGATCCAGATCAGATGGGACGAGCTGACATGGACCGTGGGCACCGTGTCATCCAACAGCGAGTTGGCCTCGTTCGGGTCAGACTTGTAAACGGTGAATTTGCCCGTCGCGGGATCGAAGTGATGCAGGCCGGATTCGGCCGTACCCAGCCACAAAGTGCCCCGTTCATCCTCCGCAATGGCCACATAGCGCTGGCTGCTGCGACTGTCCGGCTCAACCTTGAAGACCTGGAACGAATCCGTCTTCGGATCGAAGAGGTCCAGTCCGTCATCAGTTCCCACCCACAATCGCCCCGCGTGATCGACGAACAGGCGATGCACCTCGTCGTTACTCAGGCTGTTGGTGTCGCGCGGATCGTGTCGATATGACTTGTAGCGCCCCGTGCGCGGGTCGTAGCTGTTGAGGCCGTGAGCAAAAGTGCCAAACCAGATGATTCCAGCAGAATCCTCGCAGATCGTGATCACCATGGGTTTCGAGCCCAGGCCTGCGTTGGTGAACGACCGCTTGCCCGTGCTGCGGTCGATCTGGTTCAGACCGTTGTCGTTGCCTATCCAGAGGGTGCCCCGGCGGTCCTCGTACAGGGCGTTGATAAAATCGGTATCGAGACTGTTGGGATTGCCGGGCTCGTGCTCGAAAGTCTGGAACTGAGCGCTCCGGCGGGAAAAATGACTGGGTCCCACCGAATGCAGACCGTTCCAGATGTTGCCCTCATTGTCGCGGAACAACGTGATGACCTTGTCTTCGCCGATGCTGCGCGGATCCGTGGGGCTGTGCCGATAGTGGATGAACCGCGGCTCCACTGCGTCAAACTCCAGCAGGCCGAGCCCGGGCGAGCCGACCCAGAGACGGCCCTCAGCGTCCCCGACCATCCCCATGACACCCGTCAATGAATCTGCAGCCGGCTCCTGATCGTAGAATGAATAGCGGGTCACGGTGTTGGAAGCTCTGTCATAGCGCGCGAGCCCACTGCCGGTCGCGTGAGTGATCCAGAATCGGCCGGCGGTATCCTCGAAGAACGCAATCCGAACGGCATCGGGCAGTGGGATGTGCAGCAGGACCTTGGCGGCCTGCCGGTCAAACTCATCCAGGCCGTCGCCGCTGCCTACCCACAGATTCCCGCTTCGATCCTCCCCCGTCCACTTGATGTCGTTGGTGCTCAGGCCGTCAGGATCCGAAACAGAATGCCGAAAGTGAGTGATCGCACCGGTAGTGGGGTCGAGCCTGTGGAGCCCGGACCCCGTGGCCAGCCACAACATGCCGGCGCGATCCTGGGAGATATGCACCACGGTTCCGCCGAGACTGCCGGACTCCGCTGGCTCCATGCGGTAGTGGGTGAAGGTCTCCGTCCGGGGATCGAAGCGATCGAGTACCTGGTTACACCCTATCCACAGCAGGCCGGAGCGGTCCTTGAACAGCGAGGAGATCCACGCCCCGGCGAGACTGTCAGGCCGCAACGGATCGTGCACATACACTTTGAATTCATACCCGTCATAGCGGTTGAGGCCATACTGGGTGCCAAACCACATGAATCCCCGGTCGTCCTGGATGATTTGGGCGACGCGGGTCTGCGAAAGTCCGTCAGATGTTGAGATCCGCCGGAAGCTCAAGCCGGTGCCCTCGGTGACGGGCACGTGTACGGTCTGCGGTGCAACCCGAGCCTCTGGGACCACGGCGCAGGCCTGCCAGGCGGCGGTGGCGGCCAGTATTGCCCAGACACTGCGGACCAGATGGCCTCCTAGACACCGTTGACACGTTGACACCCACGGTGCGCGGTCGAAGGGTCGTAGCAGCTGAAAACCCCGGCGCACGCCGGAACGAGATTGCGCGGGAGGTTATCACCTGCAGGTCAGGCGCGCTTCAGGCCCCGCCCTTCCGGCCTGGAGCCCTGATGGCGGGCCCTGTTGGGGGCAGGTCCCGTGGACTGTCGGAACATCAAAGAGGACGACAACACGTGCTTGGAATGATCGGCCGGCTCACCTCCCAGAGCACTCAACAGCAGTTCGGCCGCCTGGGCCGCCATATCCGGAATGGGCTGTCGGATCGTCGTCAACGCAGGCCAGACCTGACTCGCCAGCGGCGCATCGTCGAATCCCACAATGGAGATGTCTTCCGGAACACCGAGCCCCATGCTGTGGGCCACGGTCAAAGCCCCGGCCGCCATCTCATCATTGCTTGCAAAAATCGCCGTCGGTCGCTTGGCCGGTGCCACGTTCAGCAGCTTCCGCGCCGATTGAACACCGGACGCATGCGAGTTGTAACCCTGCACGACCAGAGTCTTGTCCAACTTCAAGCCGCACGTTTCCAGTCCGTCGAGATAACCGCGATAGCGATCGATCAGCGCGGCGTGGTCCGGGTTGCCGATGATGAAGCCGATTCGTTGATGTCCCAGGGCGGCCAGTTGCTCAGTCATGCTGGCACAACTCGCACGATCGTCGGTACATACACTTCGGTACGTATCGGTGTGCTTGCCCGGTGCGATCTTCACGAACGGAACATTCAAACCCTCCACGGCCTCAGTCACGGCACTCAGGTCGGACAGGGGTGGAGTCAGGATGACGCCGTCGGCGCGCGATTGGCGTACGCTGCGAGCCACATCCTCGGACAGTGTGTCCGCGTTGTAATCGCACGGCTGCATGACGATTTGATACTTCGCCGCACGACTTCTTTCCATCACTCCAGCCAGCACGCTGGTGGCGTAGTACCCGCAGGAAACGTCGTAGAGCAGCGCGAGCAGGTACGAGCGATTACCCCCCAGTCCGCGCGCTGACGGATTGGGGTGGTAATCGAGCTTCTGGATGGAGCGCATGACGCGCTCGCGAATTGCCGGTTTGACCGTCTTTACGTTGTTGATGACACGCGAGACGGTTTTAATCGAGACGCCCGCGTGTTTTGCGACATCGATAATCGTTGCGTTCGCCATGGGTGCCATGACGATGGCGCGTCTCAGTGCTGATTGCAACCCCCGAGGCCGTAGCCGTACGGGAATAACGGGGCCGCCACTGCACTGCCGCGTGGCCAGGCATATGAGAGTTTCCCTGAGATGGGGAAATTCACGGCCCCACTGCTCTTGCGAAACAGAACATCTGCAATGCCACCGCCTTCAGTACCCGGCAGCCAGGCAACCGCGAACGCATTGGCCGCCTCAATCTCCGGCGTCACGCCGCGAACCCGTCCGGTCAGGAAAACGGCAACTACCGGAATTCCGCTGTCCCGCAGGTGTTTCAGCAGCGTCAAATCCGCAACAGGCGCGGCCGGCTGTATGAGGGGCGAAGTTTCATAGTTCGGCTCATCGAAAGCAGGGCTGACTTCCGGTGCGGGCCGGTTGATGTCGACGGGCAACCCGTCGCCCACCGGTCCCCGGTACTCGAGAGACTTGATGTCACCGTGCCATTCGGCGTACGGACTCTCTCCGAACACGACAATAGCCGCGTCCGGTTTGGTCTGGTAGCTGCCATCCACGCTGAAAGTGGCCTTGCCGCCGGCCGCTGTGACCGCCGCGTTGATCCCGTCATAGATGGAGGTGGCACCCGGGAAATCGGCATTGGTATTACCGGTTCCCTGCCAACTGACCGTCCAACCGCCGCTTTGCTTGCCGATGTCGTTCGCACCGTCGCCGGCCACGAGGACGTTGGCTTTGGGCGACAACGGCAACAGGCACTTGTCGTTCTTGAGCAGCACCACGGACTTGCGGACGGCCTCGCGCGCCACCGCCCGATGGTCTGCAGCGCCAATCTGGGCCACCTGGTTCGCCAAGGTGCGTGAGGAAGGCCGGCCCTTCTCAAACAGTCCTGCGCGCAACTTCACCCGCAGAATCCGAGTGACTGCATCGTCGATGCGCGCCATCGGGATGTCGCCAGCCTGTACCTGCAGGACGGTATTGTGCAGAAACGCCTTCCACTGGTCGGGCACCATGATCATGTCCATCCCCGCATTGACGGCCTGGGCGCAACGATCCTTGGCACAGCCCTGAACCTCATCCACGCCATCCCAATCACTCACCACGATGCCGTCGAACCCCATGCGGCTCTTGAGCACATCGGTGAGCAGGTAGCGTTGGCCATGCATCTTGACTCCCTGCCAACTGTTGTAGGAAGCCATGACGGTCTGCACGCCGGCCTGGATCGCGGTTACATACCCCTGCCCGTGAATGGTAAAGAGTTCCTGCTCAGAGGCTTTGTTGTTGCCGCGGTCTATACCATGGTTGGTGCCGCCGTCACCGATGTAGTGTTTCGCGGTAGCGAGTACGTGCTTGCCGTCCAGGAATGTCGGCGTACCACCGGTACCCTGGAGTCCCTGCACCATCCTGCCAGCGTAGGTACGAACAATGTCGGGCCGCTCGGAATAGCTCTCATAGGAGCGACCCCAGCGCGGGTCACGAACAACCGCAACAGTCGGAGCAAACGTCCAATCAATCCCTGTGGCCGCAACCTCGGCAGCCGTAGCTTCTCCAATCCGCTGAATCAGATCAGGGTCGTGCGCCGCTCCCAAGCCCACGTTATGCGGAAACAGAGTCGCGCCGATGACGTTGTTGTGTCCGTGGACCGCATCGGTGCCCCAGATGATGGGGATCGCTGGGGCACCGCCTGCCGTGTCCATGGAGGCGTCGTAGAAACGATCCGCGAGGGCAACCCAGTCGGACACCTTGGAGTGCTTCTCATTCGCTGGAAAAGCACCCCCGCCGTTGAGAATCGAGCCCAGACGATACGTCCGGACGTCCTCCGGTGTAACGGAGCGAATGTCAGCCTGGATCATCTGCCCGACTTTCTGCTCGAGCGTCATCTTGTTCAGCAGCTCGGAAATCCGTGCCTCGATGCGCGGGTCCTTCGGCACTGAGCTCGCGACAACGGGCCAGGTTTCCGTCTTCGGTGCCGACGAAGGCGCCGCCGCCAGAACGCTCGTGGTGAAGATCACCGCGCCCGCTACCAACGCCAGCCACCCGCAGGTGGCTGGCCGACCTGATTGAATCATTTGTTAGAAGCTCACCTGCAGCCGGACCCCGTAAGTGCGAGGCGGGTTGAAAATGAACTCCTGCGTGCCCGTATCGATGCCGGCCTGCGTGGCGTGGGCTTCGTCGGTCACGTTGTTGACGTAGAACTCAACACGGGCGTTGGTGGCTTCGTGGGTGTACCCCAAACCGAGGTCCATGTGGAAGTAGCCGTCGACCCGGTCGTACAGTCTGAGATTCTCAGCACCGTAGGCGGTTGCCACTCCGGCGGAGTTTACCGAGGTGACATCCCGCGAGCCATTCTGCCCGGGGCCGCCATTGAAGGCAGTCAGATACTGACGGCTCTTGTAGGTACCTGAGATGACCCAGTCGGCCATACCTCCAGGAACCGCGAACGCCTGATTGAGGCGCATGTTGAGCGTCACCGGCGGTGAACGCGGCAATTCATTGCCACCGAGATCAACCGAAGGCGAGCCACTTCCACCCGGACCGCCACGCCGCCCGTCCACGACTACGGAGCCATCCTCGTAGCGAGTGTGCTGGTAGAGCAGTGTTCCGGCGAGTGCCAGTCCGTGTCCCAGGCTGTACGCGCTGTCGATCTGGAAGCCTTCACTCTTCGATTTACCCACGTTCTGGTTCAACGTCACCGTGGGGCAGGACGTGTTGGGGTTGTTATCCAGACACGCAGCCTGGCCGGCAGTATCGTTCGCGAGGAAGGCCACACCCACCTGTGAGCTGAACACCTGGTCCGTGTACTTCACGTAGTAGACCGAGCCGTTCAACACCAACGGATGGTCGAGCACCGTGAACAGGTTCTTGCTGCCGACTTCCACCATCATGCTCTTCTCGGGCCCGACCGGCGGAGTGATCAGCTTGCCGCCGCCGGCGTCAATAGTGTCGTTAAAGCTGGGCGCCTTGTGACCAAGAGCAACGAGGGCATACGCCATGTTCTGGTCGGTGAACTCGTATTGCGTACGAGCGCGCCAGTCCACGAACTTGTCGGAGTTGGAGCCGTGCTGCACGGTCGCGCCACCGAAGGCTGTCGCAAGACCAGGGTAGTTGGCACAGGTGCCGCCAAAGGCGCTGGCCTGCACGCAACCACCCGAGAGAAAGGTCTGTAGAGTGTCGTTGACGCCGTACGAGGCAATACCCGCCCGATAAAGCGCAACTACATCCGCCAGGGTGTTCGCAGTTCCATCGCCGTTGGCGTCGGGATTGCGCAGTGCCCGCGACAAGCCGGTGAAGCTGAAACCGGGCGTACCGGTCCGGACCGCAACACCGTTGGTGTTGAGGCCGGCAATGAAGTTGAAGCCGTCGCGATCCTTGCTCTCGTTCGAGTAGCGGGCGCCGCCGGTGACTTTCCACTTGTCCGTGACCGCAAAGGTGATATCGCCGTAGCCCGACTTCGACTCACCGTTCGTGCTTCCCTGGTTGAATTCCAGGTATGGCAGGCTGGTGTTGTAGTCCTGCGGAATGCCCAGGAATACATCCTGGTGTTCCTTGAAGTAGTACAAACCTGCCGCCCAGGTAATGCGCGCGGCGCTGTCAGGCGATGTGAACCGCAACTCGTGCGTGTGCTCCTTCGAGGTCGTGTCCCAGTCCAACGCGCTGTAGTTTCCGTAGACACGCTCCAACAGGTACTGCTGGCCCTCGGGCGTGCCAGGCTGCGCAAGCCCGCCGCGCTCGATGGAGATCGCATCATCGCCCGGGAAGGCATAATCACGGCCGCCCGACGGGTGATCCGAAATGTAGTGCAGGCTGCGGTAAGCACCGATGTACTGAACATTCAGGTAATCGGTCTTGTAGGTGGTGTTCAGCGACAGACCCCAGTGACGGGTGTCCTGGGTCGGATTGAAGCCCACCATGTTGACCTTGCGCGGGTCATTGACGTCGTTGAAGTTGATACCGGCCATGGAGGCCTGGAAGAAATCCACCCCGCGGGAGCCCGTGCCCTGAGAACGCAGATAGTCGCCGGTAAACAATAGCGACCACTGCTCCAACGGCTTCACGAGAAGGTGGGCACGGCCACCGATGTCATCCTGCGATTCCCAGCCGGTCAGGCTGCGCAGCGGGCCTTCATTCTTCACGAACGGGTCGTGCGCCGACGAATAGACGGAGAAACGCGCCGCAGCGATGTCGTCGACCAGGGGCAGATTCAGTGCGCCGCGGTATTCCTTCTCGTCGTAGTTTCCGACCGAGAGCTGCGCATAGCCGTCGAACTTGTTGAATTCCGGCTTCTTGGACACGATGTTGATGGTACCGCCCAGGGCATTTCGACCCCGGATGGTGCCCTGCGGACCCACGTTCACTTCGACGCGGTCGATATCGAAGAAGGCCACTTGCAGGCCGCGAGGACGCGCTACGTAGACATCATCGAGATGCGGCGCAACAGCCGGATCGCCCAGCTCGGTATTGGCGTCGCTGCCGATACCGCGAACGTAGATGTTCGTATTGTCTTCGTAGTTGGATATCTCAACGCCGGGTAGAACCGACGGAAGATCGACCAGATTCGTGGCGCCCAGCGAGTCGAGCTCCGCCTGGGTGGCCGTGACCGCCGTTCCCGCGTAGCTCTGTAACGTCTGCGTTACACGCTCGACGGAAACAACCACCTCGGCCAGCTCGGCCGGCTCCTGAGGCTTCGCGGCCTCGTCGGCTGCGCGCGCACCTGACACGGCCAGCAGGCTCGCGCCCACGATCAATGCAACAGACCGGTATACAGTAACCATCTTCCCCCTCCCGAAACAGTTGGTTTCACTGTGGCGCGCAGAATTACACCCTCGATGACAACGTTGTCAAACGGTCTGTGGCGGATTTTGTCTGTCCTAATTGTAACTGACTGATTCGGCTTGTAATTTTAAGGTGTACCAAAAAGACAACGTTGGTACTTTTCTGGGCCTAGCGGACGTTTTTGAGGGGCAGGAGGAACAGCGAACCCACAATGGCCACTGCCCCTGCAACAGCAAACAGCAGCGTGTAGTCACCGCGGCTGATCTGGAGTATGGCAGGGGCTGCGAGCGGCGCGATGACCTGCGGCAGCGTGTTGGCTATGTTGAGTAGACCTAGGTCTTTGGCAGCATGCCGGGCCCGATCGGGCAACACGTCAGTCACGAGTGCGAGATCCACGCCCTCGTAGACACCGTGTCCCATACCTACCAATCCAACTCCGAACAACAACATGCCGTAGGAGTGGGAGCAGGCAATGAGCCACAGCCCCAGCCCCTGGATCGTCGAGCCCGCCATGACAAACGGTTTGCGCAGGCCGGTGCGATCCGACAGCCGGCCCGAGATCAGGCTCCAGATCACCACCATGGCCGCCTGCACGAGCGTCGAGCGGAATATGAGTCGCGGTACGTCGGCGGCACTGAAATGCAGGGCATCCAGCAGGAAGAACGGCTGATAGGCCTGCAGGAAGCAGGATCCCGTGGTGAAGAACACGCGGCTCAGCCAGGTCCAGGAAAAATCGCGGTGGTCGCGGGGACCGGCGGGCTCGGCTCGATCACCGGGCAACTCAACTCCAGCCGGTTGCGCCAGCGGCGCGACCGCAAGGGGCTCTCGCCTGAGCACAAACGCCAACCCCAACACGCCCACGACCCCGATGATGCCCGGAATCACCAGCGCCAGCGTCATGTTGATGGCGAGCTGCTGGACGAGAAACGTCCCGGTGATCTGCCCAACCGGCATGCACACACCGAGTATTCCAACGACTGTCCCCCGTTGCGCGGGCGGAATGCGGTCGGGAATGATCGCCACCATTGCAGCCAGCACGGCATTGAACGAAAGTTGGGCGGCACACCAGCCAAACAGCACCCTATCGACGGTGGGAGCCAAGCCGATCACCGCCAGTGATGCGCACCCGCACAGCACGCCGCCCACGAGCCACGGACGCCTCCGCCCGAATCGCGACCGGGTGCTGTCGCTCAACGCGCCAAAAATCGGGTTGCTGACGAGCGCGACAATCGCGCCCGCCATCAGGACCCTCGAGATCGGCTCGGCAGCGTTGCCGGGAACGAGCTGCCGGACACGCAGCGCCAGCGTAATGATTGCGGGTGTAAGGAGTGCCAGCCAGAGGGCCGCGTAGGCCAGCGCATAGATCGCGACGAACCGCGCAGAGGTTTTTTCTCGCGCGGCGGCTGGAATGACCTTCATGTCATCCAGTATACCGCCCCCCCGCGCTACCCTCCCGTCAGCCCCGGCCAGGACATCGCGGCAGAGTTGACATTGACGCTGCGGTTCATAGTCACTCGACCGGAGTCGAAGTGGCAGACAACGGTATCGCGGAAGGCCGTCTCCGCGAAAATCCAGGTCATCTCCAAGGTGCTCTCATCGAGCCAGCGCGCACTCGCGACCACCACTGCCGAGTCGAGAGCGTAACCGTGATGCAGGTCCGCACCGGGAATGTCAGTGCGGCTTTCGATCCAGCTGCCCAAGCCGCACACGACAGAATGCTCCCCGGCGGCATCGGCCAGGTGAAACACACACCGATCCGCCTCAAACACAAATCTGAGCGAGCTCACAGCGAGCGGATTCGACTCGATGCGAAAGGTTTTCCCGCTGATCCGGGCACCGAGACTCGAGGGGTACGACACTACCTGAGGCGGTTTATTGGCAGCGGCCAGTCGCTGGTGTAAATGTTCGTCCGCGCGCGCGGCCTCTGCCGCCGGCAATTGCTCAGTGAAGGCGCGTGGCAAGTGGCGATTCACCACCGGCAGGAAAATCTTACTCCCTTCCTGCACCGCTCCAACGATCGCCAGGGTTGCCTGTTGCCGTGGGAACACCATGACAATCTGCAGGAAGAGGCCTATCGCGAGATAGTTACCCTCATCTGTCGCGACCCACTGATAGCCGTAGTTATCCGGTCCGTGAGCGCGTGTTGCCTCGGCAATCCATTCCTGCGGCAGCAGGCGCCGTCCCTCCCACAGACCGCCCTGTGCATACAGCACACCGAACTTGAGCAGGTCGGGGGTCGTCATGGTCAGTCCGTTGCCGCCCGGATTGATGTTGTCCGGTCCGATATCCCAGTGCTCGCCCACTATTCCCAGCGGCTCGAACAGACGCGGCTTCAGGTAGTCATGCAATGTCTGGCCCGTGACCTTCGTCAGGATGGCCGACAGCATGTAACTGGCTGCACTCGTGTACATGAAGGTGGTGCCCGGCTGGTGCACCACGGGGATCTTGAAGAACTCGGCGGTCCAACTCGTTGCAATCCCCCGCCAGATCGAGCCCGACGTCTCAGCTGCATGACCCGCGCGCATGGTCAGCAGGTTTTCAATGGTCATCGCTGCCAGCCCGGCGTCGACCACCGGCGGCAGGGACTCCGGGAAGAAGGAGATAACCTTGTCCTGGAGCTGGAAGCGGCCTTCTTGCAGCGCCAGACCGATGGCGCTCGCCATGATGCTCTTGGTCACTGAGTGCATGATGCGGGGCCGGTCAGCCCGATACGGCCACTGCCACCCTTCCACCGCCACCCGGCCGGCGCGGTGAAGCATCAGCCCATGAATATCCAATCCCGCGGCGGCGGCGTCATCCAAAAACGCCTCCACGAGCGCCGCATTGACGCCCGCTTCGCGCGGCTCAGCGCGTCTCAGTCCATCCCCGGGGCTGCTTGCCAGTCTGTCTGTCATAAACTCCTCTGATATCCATTTTGTATTTTTATCGGATATAATGCAAACCCATGGCAACGCCTTTTTGCTCCGCTGCGACGCTCCTGGTGGGTCTATTCGCTGTCAGTGCGGCGCAGGCCGCGGACTGCAATCAGCTCGCTGCACTCGCGCTGACCGACGCGAAGATCTCGACTGCCCAGTCGATCACCGGTGGCGTGTTCACTGAAGACACGGCCGTTGGACGTCCGGGTCGCAGTTATAAAGACCTTCCGCCATTCTGCCGTGTGCGTGGCACAGCAACACCGGCTCCGGCTTCCGAAATTGAATTCGAAGTGTGGCTGCCGCAGAAGGCCTGGACTCACCGTCTGCACATGGTGGGCAACGGGGCTTACTCTTCCAACATCTACTACCCCCAGATGGTGGCCCGGCTGCACGCCGGGGACGTGGCAGTGGCCACCAATACCGGCCACAAAGGCAGCGACCTCTCCTTTGCCATCGGCCACCCGGAGCGCATTGTTGATTTCGCATATCGGGCGGTCCACGAATCGGTTGTGGCGGCCAAAGCGATCACACAGGAATACTACGGTACCGCGCCGAGTCATTCTTACTTCAGTGGCTGCTCCACCGGAGGCTATCAGGCACTGTCGGAAGTACAGCGCTATCCGGAAGACTTCAACGGCGTAATTGCGGGCGCACCGGGCAACAATCGCACCCATCTGAACATGGCGTTCCTGTGGAACTTTCTGGCCAACCACTCACCGGGTGACAACACCACACCGCTGCTGAGCGTCAGCAACCTGTTGCTCATCAACCAGGCGGTGATCAAGAGCTGTGACAGTGCAGATGGCGTCACTGACGGGGTGATCAACGATCCGCGGCAGTGTCGTTTCAAGTTGCAGACGCTACGATGCAAGCACGGCGCGGGACCCGACTGCCTGACGGACGCACAGATTGCGGCGGCGGATCAGATCTATCGCGGACCTAGGGATGCACGCAGTGGCGCGCAGATTTATCCCGGTTATCCTTTCGGCGCGGAGGGAGTGATGTCCGGGCCGAATGATCGGCATCCGGGCTGGAGCGCCTATTGGTCATCGGACGACGGAACGGAACCCGACCGCGCGGATTTCTTTCGTTACTGGGTGTTCAGCCAGCCGGACTGGAACTGGTGGAAGTTTGATTGGAGCGCGGATGTGGCCACGGTCGATGCGCGGATCGGGACCGTATTCAACGCCACTTCCACGGATCTGAGCCGGTTCCGGGCTGCGGGAGGCAAGTTGCTCATGTTCATGGGCTGGCAGGATCCCGTGGGCGCGCCCGCGGAGGCGATCAACTATTACCAGGGTGTCGAGGCGCGCTCCAGCGCGACGTCGGCGGCGGCGAAGCGCGCCGACACTCAGTCTTTCCTGCGCCTGTTCATGGTTCCCGGTATGGGCCACTGTGCGGGCGGACCGGGTGCCACCCATTTTTCAACAGCGACCCGGGATTCCGAGCCGCCGGTCAGCGATGCGAAGCACGACATGGAGCGAGCGTTGGAAGCCTGGGTTGAAGGCGGGACCGCACCGGACGAGTTGATAGCAACTCACTATGAGAGCCCCGCCACGAGCAGCGCTCCGGGCCCGCGCACTAGCGCTTTTCAACGGCCCCTGTGCGTGTATCCCAAGGTAGCCCGCTACAACGGCGGACCGGCTTCGGCGGCGGAGAGTTTCTCCTGTGCCGCGCCCAAGCCGTAATGAAATGGGCCATCTATCAACTTCACTGGCTGCTGGGCATCACAGCGGGTGTCGTGCTCGGTGTGATGGGCATTACCGGGGCGATCATGGCTTTCGAAGACGAGATCATGGCTGCGTCGAGTCATGGCATCATTGATGTGCCGGCGCAGGCGGTTCCCGCCCTGACTCCGGATGCGCTTCTGGCACGCTTCATTGCGCAACAGCCCGACTCGGTTCCCATCAAGATCACCCTGTTTCCACAGCCCGGGTACTCGGCCCGGCTCGTGTACCGGCCACGGTCGGAAGATGATTTTCCCACCGAAGAGGACAACACCGACGGGACCTGGCTGAACCCCTATACCGGCCAGGTGTTGGGCAAATCCGTGGGTGAGTCATTCTTCGACACTGTGCGGGAGTTGCACCGCTACCTGCTATTGCCTCACAACCGCGGCGGTGCCGGCCGGCCCATCACTACGGTCGCCGCGTTCTGTTTGTTGTTTTTTGCAGTGTCGGGCCTGTATCTGCGCTGGCCGCGGCGCGTGCTCGACTGGCGGGCCTGGCTGAAGCCCGATCTGCGCCGCCGGGGCCGCAATCTGTACTGGTCACTGCACTCGGTGGCAGGAACCTGGCTGTTTTTGATTTTCGGGGTGTTTGCCATTAGCGGGCCTACGTTCGGCTATGACTGGTACCGGGATGATGTGACGGCCCTCCTCACCTGGACGACCCCGCCGCCAGCAAAGCCGGCACCGGCCCCGCACAAGACAACATCGCCGGCACCGTTGGACGAAGTTTGGGCGGGATTCCAGGCGGCTGTCCACACTGACGTAACGACTGTCCTCTTCCCGGTTTCCGACAAACCGTCACGAACGGTGACCGTCCGCTATCTGACTAGCGATTCACCTCACTATCGCGCGTACAACGAGATCACCGTCAATCGGACTACCGGTGGGGTCACAAAGCACAATCTCTATGCCCGGCAGACGGTGGGAAAGCGGCTCTCGATCGGCATGCTGGCAGTCCATCGCGGCAAGGTGTTGGGTATTGCGGGGCAGGTTGTCTTCATGCTCGCAGCCTGCATGCTGCCGTTGTTTTGCCTTACGGGCTATCTACTGTACTTCGACCGACGTCGTAAGAAATCGGCCACGCGACAGATTCAGGAAGTCGTGCCCGCAGTGGGAAGCGCCGGTGGCAACGCCGCAGAGGTGCTCATCGCCTTCGCCAGCCAGTCGGGCACGGCCGAGCAGATCGCCTGGCGGTCGGCGAAGGAGTTGATTCGAGGCGGCCGCGCAGCTCGCGTCGCGCCGTTGAGCGCGCTGGATGTTCCACAGATCAAGCAGGCCAAGACGCTGTTGGTGGTGGCCAGCACATTCGGAGCTGGCGAGCCGCCGGATGGCGCGCGTCAGTTCGCCCGGAAAGTGTTGTCCGCCCCTGCCAATCTGTCGGGTCTGCGCGGCGGGGTGCTGGCACTCGGCCACCGCGACTACCCGGACTTCTGTGGCTTCGGCCGGTCGTTGGACAGCTGGTTGCGTGCCAACGGTGTTGATTCCTTGTTTCCCCTCATTGAAGTGGATGCCGACGACGCCACCGCGCTGGAGAGTTGGCGGCAGGAGCTGCGTGCGCTCGGGGCGACTGTGGAAGACAGTCATTGGCGGGCTGAGCCGACGCGACCCTGGATTTTGCGCCAACGTGCTTTGGTCAATCCGGGAAGCGACGCTGCGGGGGCCTATCATCTAGAGCTCGAGGCGTCCGATCCGGGTGATCTGCATTGGACGCCCGGCGACATTGCGGTCATCACTCCGCGTCGCAGTCGCCCTGAGATTGACGCAACGGCGCCGGATGCGAGTGTTCCCACCCGCGAATACTCGATTTCTTCTATATCCCAACGGGGACGGCTGGAGTTGCTGGTCCGCCGGACCACGCTCGCGGATGGCCAACTCGGTCTGGGCTCCGGATGGCTGACTCAGCACGCAGCGGTGGGCGACACGATTCACCTGCGCATCCGCTCCAACCCCAATTTCCATCCGCCCGCCCTGGGCGGCCCCATGATCCTGATCGGCGCCGGCACCGGCCTCGCGGGTCTGCGCGCGCACCTGCTACACAGGCAACATAACGAAGTGCGCGGCGCCTGGTTGTTGTTTGGGGAGCGCTCACCGCAGGCCGACCGGTTCCACAGCGGCGAGATCGAATCCTGGATGCGCGACGGCACGCTCATTCGCTGCGACCTGGTGTTCTCCCGGGATCCAGTCCGCCGTCAGTACGTGCAGCACCGGATCGAAGAAGCCGCGCACCAGATCGTCAAATGGGTCACGGAAGACGGCGCCACCCTCTACGTCTGCGGCGGTATGAAGATGGGCGCCGAGGTTCACGCCGTCCTGCAGAAAATCCTGGGCGAGTCCCGGCTGGACGAGATGGCCGCTGCCGGCCGTTACCGTCGGGACGTGTATTGAGAGCCGGCGACTGGCAGAAAGCACCGCCAGACTGTACATTTCGAGGCCACGAGAATGCGCACCATGAACATGGCCAAAAACCAGCGCGCGGCCGGCAGACCGCGAAGATCGCCTGACCCCAGCCCGCTGCAGGCTGAGCTGGCGGGGCGCATTCTGCGAGCCTTGAATGAGCAAGGCGCCGGCACCGGACACCATCTCGTCGAGCAGGAGCTGTGTCGCCAGTTTGGCGTGTCGCGCACGCCCATCCGGGGAGCCCTCAAGCTGTTGGCGGACCAGGGTTGTGTCGAGGCGCGTGCCAATCGTGGGTTTGTGCTGCTCAAGCCGGTCACCCATGTCCCGGATATCGACCCCATCGATCCACAGGACGAGGAAGACAAGCAGCTGTTCGTGGCCATCGCGCGAGCGCGCAACACGGGCAAGCTGCCGGTGGAGGTGGCACAGCAGGAAGTCGTGCGGCTGTTCGATGTCAAATTGCCGACCGTTTTGCGGGTTCTGCGCCAGATGTCGGACCTCGGGCTCGTGGAACGCAAGCCGGGCAACGGGTGGTCGTTCATGTCCTCCATTGATTCGAGTCGCACGCGCTCGGAGAGCTATGCATTTCGGCGCGCCATTGAGCCTGCGATGCTCCTGCAGCCGAGTTTCGAGCTCGACCGGGAATGGGCCAGGCAGTCACGCGAGCGGCACCTGGCATTCCGGCACAAGCCGTGGCGGGACGTGCTGGCCGTGAAATTCTACGAGATGAATTCCGATTTCCACGAGCAGCTGGCGCGCTTTTCCGGCAACCGCTACATGTTGCATGCGGTGCAACGGCAGATCCAACTGCGCAGCTTCATGAACTACCAGTGGGTGTATGGGGTCGAGCGTGTGCAAGCCTCCATCGACGAGCACCTCGGCATCCTGTCGGCGTTGGAAGCGGGCCGGCATCATGACGCCGCGGTGTTGATGGAAGGCCACCTGCTCGCCAGCCGCCGAACGAACGAGCTGATGCCACAAGTGCCGGAGTAAGCGGCCCAGCCGTCAGCAGCCTGGCAGGGCTGCCACTTCCAGGGACGGTGTTGCCTCGAGGAGCTCGCGTGTGTATTTGTGGGCCGGAGCGGCGAAAACCGCCGCAACCGGCCCCTCTTCGACCACTATGCCGCCGGACATCACCACCACCCGCGTGGCTATCTGCCGAACGACGGCCAGGTCGTGAGTGATAAACAGGCAGGCGAAGCCGTATTGCGCCTGCAAAGTCTGAAGCAGGGTGAGAACCTGCTGCTGGATGGTGACGTCCAGTGCTGAAACAGGCTCGTCGGCAACCACCAGTCGCGGCCGGGAGACAACCGCTCGCGCAATCGCCACACGCTGGCGCTGTCCCCCCGACATCTGGTGTGGAAACCGATCGCCAAAGGATGACAGGCCGACTTCTTCCAGTATCGACTGCACGCGGGCGCGCCTTTCCGCAGCATCCAGGTCGTCGACATGGCGCAAAGTCGCCCCAACGATATCGCGCACCCTGCGCCGCGGATCCAAAGACGAGTACGGGTCCTGGAACACGAGTTGGGCGTCACGCCGGAACTGCCTGCGTTGGGAAGCCGTCATTGCGGCGAGTTCAATCCCATCGAAACTGATAGTCCCCGCGGCAAGCGGTTTGAGGCCGAGAACTGCCCGACCCAGCGTCGATTTTCCGGAACCGCTCGCGCCGACAACCGCAACGATCTCTCCGGCCCGTACGTCCAGGCTCACTCCATGGACGACCTGCGTGGGAACGCCAGCGCGCCAGATTCCCGGCCGACCGGGATATTCGATGCAGGCTTGGCGCACCTGCAGCAACGTGGGCGCCGAATCGGCAGGCGGCACGAGGTCAGCCCGGCCGCGCGGCAATGACGCCACCAGTCGCTGAGTGTAAGGATTCTGTGGGTTGGCCAGTATCTCGTCCGTAAAGCCACTTTCCATCAAGCGGCCCTTCTCCAACACGATGGCCCGCTCGGTGTAACGCGCCACCAGCCCGAGATCGTGTGTGATCAGGAGCACGGCCGCACCATTGTCGTGCGCGAGCTCCACCATCAGTTCCAACACTTCGCGCTGGCTCAGCGTGTCGAGCGCGGTCGTCGGCTCATCGGCGATCAGCAACTTCGGCTTCAGCAGCAGCACAGACGCCAGCATGATGCGTTGGCGCATGCCGCCCGAGAACTCATGGGGATAGGACTTCAGGCAGCGCAAAGGATTGCTGATGCGGACTCGTTCGAGCATGGCAATCGATTGCCGCCGAATCTCGTCGCTCGGCAGGTTTCGGTGCAGCTGCATGCCTTCGGCCAGTTGGCGCTCGAGGGTCATGGCGGGATTCAGCGAGACCATGGGCTCCTGAAAAACCATTCCAATCTGCGCACCCCGGACCTGGCGCATCTCGGGCGCGCGGAGTCGGCTCAGATCGCGTCCCTGCAGCTCGATTCGACCGGCCGTTTGCCGCACACCGGCAGGCAGCAGACTCAGAATCGATCGGGCAGCCAAGGTCTTGCCGCTCCCCGACTCTCCAACGACCGCGACAAACTCGCCGGCAGCGACATCGAACGACAAGCCCTCCAACAGCGTGCGCGCCTCAGAGCCT
>JAXDQF010000252.1:0-2964 GCA_034668025.1 Gammaproteobacteria bacterium
GGCAAGCGTCTGTACGGGGACGTCATTCCAACACACCAATCTGACAAGCGCCTGCTCGTGCTGCGCCAGCCGATTGGTGTGGTTGCCGCCGTGACCCCCTGGAACTTCCCGGCGGCCATGATCACTCGCAAGGCCGGTCCCGCGCTCGCCGCGGGCTGCACTTTCGTGTGCAAGCCCGCTCACCAGACCCCATTCTCCGCCCTGGCAATGGCCGAGCTCGGCCGACGCGCGGGTATCCCCGCCGGTGTGTTGAATGTCGTGACGGGAATGGATGCCGTCGCCATCGGTGGCGAAATGACTTCCAACCCGATCGTGCGCAAGATCACCTTCACCGGCTCCACCGGCGTCGGCAAGAAGCTGATGGCACAGTCGGCGGGCACGCTCAAAAAACTGTCCCTCGAATTGGGTGGCAACGCGCCCTTCATTGTGTTTGAGGATGCAGATCTCGATGCCGCGGTCGCGGGAGCCATCACGAGCAAGTACCGCAACACCGGACAAACATGTGTCTGCGCCAACAGGTTCCTGGTACAAGCTTCCGTGTATGAAGCTTTCACCAGCAAGTTGGTTGATGCCGTGTCGCAATTGCGTGTGGGTGATGGGTTGAAGGGCGCAACCGACCAGGGGCCGCTGATCGATGCCAAAGCCCTGGCCAAAGTCCAACAGCACGTCGCCGATGCGGTGGCCAAAGGTGCCCAGATTGCGTACGGCGGCAAACCGCACGCCCTCGGCGGCACTTTCTTCCAGCCGACGATTGTGACCGGCGTGACCAATGAGATGCTCGTGGCACGGGAAGAGACGTTCGGTCCGGTTGCGCCGCTGTTCCGTTTTGAGACGGAAGCCGAGGCCATCAGGATGGCCAATGACACTGAATTCGGCCTGGCCTCTTATTTCTACACACGCGATCTCGCCCGCTCCTGGCGAGTGGCGGAAGCGCTCGAGTACGGCATCGTGGGACTCAACACCGGCCTGATCTCGAACGAAGTCGCCCCGTTCGGCGGAATCAAGGAGTCCGGTATCGGCCGGGAGGGTTCCAAGTACGGCATCCTGGATTACACCGAGCTCAAGTACCTGTGCGTGGGAGGCCTCAGCTGAGACTGTATGCTCACTTTTACGTACCTGTCAGGCGACAGGTAGTGCGCAACGTGTGGCTTACGGTATCGTGATCCTATGCGCTATATAAGCTCACCCGACTTTCACCGGGACGGCGCCGAACGGATCGGCATCCTGCTGGTCAACTCCGGCACGCCCGCATCACCTGCTCCGAAGGACGTCCGCAAGTTCCTTGCGGGTCTGCTGGGTGATCCGCGCGTGGTGGAGTTGCCGCGAGCGCTGTGGTTACCCATTCTGTACGGACTCATTCTCCCTTTCAGACCGCGCCGTTCTGCTCGCAAGTACCGGAAGATCTGGGCGCGGGCGGGCTCACCTCTGCTGACTCTGTCTGAACAGCTCCGCTCGGAACTGATCGGTACGCTCGCGCAGCGGATGTTGGCGCCGCTCTCCATTGAGCTGGGAATGATGTATGGCGGCGACCCCACGGTGCCGCAGGCACTCACGAAACTGCGCGAGTCAGGCGCACAGCGGATTCTCGTCGTCCCGTTGTTTCCGCAGTACTGCGGCGCGACGACCGGCGCCGCGTACGACCAGGTCAATGCCGAGCTGCGCCGCTGGCGCTGGCTTCCAGAGCTGCGTTATGTCGCGGAGTACCACGACTATCCTGGATATATAGACTCCCTGCGGGCCTCCGTCACCCAACACTGGGAGACTCACGGCCGGACCCAACACCTGTTGATATCCTTCCACGGCATCCCCGAGCGCTATTTCCACAAAGGCGATCCGTATTTCTGCAAGTGTCAGAAAACGGCGCGCCTGCTCGCGGACGAGTTGCTGTTGAAGGACTCCGAGTGGAGCGTGAGCTTCCAGTCCCGCTTTGGTGCGGACGCGTGGCTCAAGCCCTACACGAGCACCGTGCTCGAAGAAATGCCCGGGCGGGGTACGCGACGCGTGACCGTGGTCTGCCCCGGATTTGCGGTGGACTGTCTCGAGACCCTCGAAGAGATCGAGATGGAGAATCGCGACGTGTTCAAGGCGGCTGGCGGCGAGCAGTTCCAATATGTCCCGGCGCTCAATGCACGCCCGGAGCATGCGCGGTTCCTTGCCGACCTGATCGCGCGTCATTGCCAAGGCTGGACGCACGTTGAGCTGGGCCTGCGGCCCGCGGGCGCCGCACGCGGCGCATCCGCCTGAGCTGACAGTTCTTCGCGTGCTCGGGCGCTTCCACGAGATCAGCATTGCGACCGCGGATATCCGCGCGTCGGTGGAATTCTATGAGAGCCTGGGATTCACCCAGGCTCCCACCACCGATACCTGGTCACACCCCTACGGTGTGCTGACCGACGGCAGGCTGTTTATCGGCTTGCACCAGCGACGGACCCCAACACCCGCACTCACCTTCGTACTGCCGGGCATCGCGACTCATCTGGCGACGTTTGAAGGTCACGGTATCGCGTTGACCGTCTGCAGGACCGGCGACGAAGTCTTCAACGAGATCGGCTTTCTCGACCCGTTCGGGCAGGCCGTGGCGGTGCTCGAGGCGCGGACCTACTCGCCCGTGGCTCGCGAGCCCTCCGAGTTGTCTTTGTGCGGCTACTTCAGCGAGTTGAGTATGCCGGCCCGCAATTTCGAAACCGCCAAGGTGTTCTGGGAGCCGCTGGGGTTTGTTGCAACCGAGGAAGCGGAGACGCCCTACGTTCACCTGCCCTTCACCAGCGACCATCTCGATATCGCGTTCCATCGGCCGCGCACCTTCGATGTCCCGATGCTCGTTTTCCGCGACCCGGAAATGCCGGCACGCGTCGCGCAACTTCGCGATCAGGGCACGCGGATGTCAGATTCTGTCGAGTTGCCTCGCGGCCTCGATCCCGACTCCAACGCGTTGATAGAATCGCCTGACGGGACGTTGTTGTT
>JAXDQF010000253.1:0-22516 GCA_034668025.1 Gammaproteobacteria bacterium
ATTTCCAGCTTCAAGGTGCCGCGCTTCATCCGCTTCGTCACCGAGTGGCCCATGTCGGCCTCGAAGATTCAGAAATATCAGCTCAGGGCGCGCCTCATGGAGGAGCTGGGCCTGGAATGACCCCGCAGCCGAATCAGACTCGCGCTGCATCCTCAGGAACCTTCAGCACGGCAGTGCCGGAAATGACCGGGCCGCGGCCTTCCGCACGCAACCACACCTCGCAGACGCAATTGGATCCGCCCGGCACCGGATTTACGGCAGTGATTTTGCCGCCCGCTTCCACTGCATCACCGCCGTAGACATTGTCGACGTAACGGATATCCAGCGACTCCAGGGACGCCGCAGGCAGCGCGGCCTGCAACATGCTGATGACGAATGCCAGATTGCAGGGGCCCTGGTTGATGACACGATCCCCGAGACCCTTGGCTCGCACCACAGCCGGATCGAGGTGGATGGGATTCGGATCCTGCAGGAATTGCGCCCATGCCTGCATCACTTGCGGATCGACGGCAGCGACCCGGAACCTGACCAACTCGTCACCCACTGACGTTTTCATACGGGCACCTTGCGCGGCAATACCCAGACATTGGTTGTCGAGAGCACCGGTGTACCGTCCGGCAATGACAGGCGAAGCGCGTACTCGAGCATGTCCATCATTCCCAATTTGCGGCTGCTTTTACGCACGAGACTGACAATTTCGCCCGTTACATCGTAGGGCTGCCCTGTCAGCAGCGGCCTGCGAAAGGTAACCCTGGAGCCCGCCATCAATGGGCCGTCGTCGATATTGAATTCACACACTGTGCAAAGTCCTGCCACCGTCTCACCCATTCCCACCTGTGTCGCAATGTAGAAGTAAATCGGATGCGCAGTCCCGTCGGCTGCGGGTTGTACGCCAATTGATTTGCACAGCGCCGCGTTTTCCGCGGCTGTGATGGTGTAGGGTTTGCTGCCTTTCAGCGAATGGCCAACGACGGGCGGCGGCGGGGAAAGCTCCATCATAGTCTCCAGTCAGAACGAACGCTTCAGGCCGAGGCTCTCGGCGATGGTGTTTCGAACCATCTCGTTCGAGATGGGTGTCATTCGCAGGATGCGATGATCGCGCCAGTAGCGCTGCATGTCGGTCTCGGCGGAATAGCCCATGCCGCCTAGAATCTGAATTCCCAGGTCAGCGGCCTTGCAGGCGTACTCGGAAGTCACCATCTTCAACATGTTGGCCTGGGTACCGCATTCCTTGCCGGTAGCCTGCAGCCAGGCGGTATAGTAGAGCATGAGCTCCGCCTGCTGGCGCATCGTGGCGATGTCCGCAATGTAGTGTTGAATGATCTGGAAGTTGCCGATCTCGCGCCCGAAGGCCTTGCGTTGCTGCGCGTAAGCAAGCGCATCTTCGAGCACGCCATCGATCGCGCCCAGACACTGGGCTCCAACCATGATGCGCTCGTTGTTCAAAGTCGGCAGCAGCGTGTACCAGGCTCTGCCAGGCTCCCCGAGAACCAGCTCATCCGGAACGAACACGTTCTCGATGTGCACCGAGCAGGAACCCATCGCTCGCATGCCGAGCTTCGGCAACAGCGTGGCTTTGATTCCAGGCTGCTGTGCCGGCATGAAGAACAGGGTCAGCCCATGATGATTCTTTTTTACGTTGCGGTCGGACCGGGCGAGCAACAGAATGTAATCGGCGACGCGGGCTCCTGTGGTCCACATCTTCTGCCCGTTGATGACCCAGCCTCCTTCGGCTTTCTGCGCGTAGGTACGCATTGCGCCCAGCACGTCCGTGCCGCCGCCCGGCTCGGTGAACCCGATCGACACCCGGCATTTTCCGGCCGAAATCTGTGGCAGAAATCTTTTCTTCTGCTGGGGCGTCCCGTACACGCCGATCGATTTAGCGCCTGCGAATGAAGTGAGGCCCCACGTCCAGATCAATCCACCTAGAGTCCGCGAAAGCTCCCGCGCGAACAACATCTGCATGATGATGTCGCCGCCCTGGCCGCCGAACTCCTCGTCAATGCCGATCCCGTGGAATCCTGCATCAGTCAATTTATCCCACAGAGCGAATGGATAGTTCTGCTCGTCCGCCTCGAGCTTGCGAGCCCAGTCCTTGGGCGCCTCCTCATTCACCCAACGGCGCACCATGTCGCGGAAAGCCACCTGCTCATCGGTCAGTGAAAAATCCATACCGGGCCTCGACACGGGGGTCGCATGTTAGAACGCGAGCCTATGCGCGCCCCGGACGCCCGGCACCTGTCCGCGGATAGGATCACAGCCCCAGCCCTCCATCGACGATCAGGGTTTGGCCCGTGATGTAACTCGATTCCTCCGAACAGAGGAAGGCAACCGCATCCGCGATCTCCTCCCCCTCGCCGAAACGCCTCAACGGAACCCGGCGACGTTGCTCTTCCCACACCTTCGGGCTGAACAACGACTGCTGGAATTGCGCCCCGAGGCCTGCATTGATGATTCCTGGAGCGACTGCATTGGCCCGAACGCCGTAGCGCCCCTCCTCGAGGGCTACAGCACGGCAGAGCATTTCGATCCCGGCCTTGGGTACGGCTGACAACGCATCGCCGGGCGGAAAGCTGTACGTGGCGAACGACACGACCGCCACGAAATTACCGTGTTGCTGCCGACGAAACACGGGTAACGCGGCTCGCACGAGCCGTGTAAAACCAACCAGCTCGGTCTGGATCACATCGTCCCACTGTTGCTCGGTGGTCTGCGAAACGTACGGTTGGAGGATGTTCGCGCCCGCGGCGAACACCAGCGTGCCGATCTGCCCGAAGCGGGCGACTCCTTGCTCCAGAAGCGCTTTCACCCCGGCCTCACTGTGCAAATCGAGAGACGAGCACTCGACTTCACACTGAGAGCCCAGCTCCTTGCAAAGCGCGAGCGCAGGCTCGGGGCGCGATCGATACGTCAGCAACAGTGACGGCCAGGTCTGTGCCAGACGACGGCAGATGGCGCGGCCGATACCGCCGCTTCCGCCGACCACCAGCGCCGAACCCCTGGGAACGGCGGCCACCCGTCAACTCTTTACGGTCGTCGCCTCGGTGGGCTCCGCGCCGGCTGGATACCATTTGCCATCGTGATGGCTCTCATAGGGAGAGGCCACCTCGAGCATGACGCCATGGGCACTTTTATGCGACACCCAACCCCATCGCTGCCAGGGCATGTCGGGGTCATTGAATGTCTGTCCGTTCGAGGCAATCTCGATTCCTTCGGCCGACAGCTTGGCCAACGCTCCGGGGACATCTGGTGTTGTGAAGCACAGGTGGTGGACGTGCTCCCCCATCTTCTCCAGGCGCTTGCCGAGCGGAGTACCCGGCCCCGGCTGGATGAATTGAATCTCGGCCCCGTGATGGGAAACAAACGTGGCCCAGCGCATGCCGGTGTCCGAGCCGCCCGAAAACGTGTCATAGCGGACGATGGGCTCGCCGAGTTGGCCGGGATCGAGCACGCCCAGAATCTTGGTCCAATCGGCCACGGCCTTGTCCAGATCCTTCACGAGCATGCAAACATGAGCAAATGGTCCGCTGGGCATAGAGGCTTCCTCAAACGGGGGGTTGTAGCCGTAGGGTCGTCCAAAGCCCCGGCGCGCGTACCTGTCGTACGACAGGACGCTCAGCGCAACTCGGATTTACCGTTCGAGATCGCTACCACGCCCCGCACGCTGGCCTGGAAAGAAACCGTCGAGCCGTCCCGCCAAAGCGCAATCTCGAGAGAATCGCCCGGGTAGACCGGAGCGGTGAAGCGCGCTTCGTGACTGGCGATTCGGGCCGGCTCCCCTTCCACGAGGCTATCGAGCACCGCCCTGCAGGTCATGCCGAAGGTGCACAGGCCATGCAGGATGGGCCGCGAAAAACCGGCAGCACGGGCAGCGGCCGGATCCGCGTGCAGAGGATTGCGATCGCCAGTCAAGCGATACAGCAAAGCTGCGTCGGGTCTCACCTGGTAGCTGATCCGACGATCGGGTTCGCGTGACGGTAAAATATGAGGCTTGCTGGACGGCTCTCCCGCGCTGCCGCAACCTCCGCTGTCACGTGCAAAGCAGGTCGTTGTTAGCGTCGCTAGTGGCATGCCATCGTGCGCATTGGTCACCTCCTGCCGCATAACGATCAGCGCGCCGCGCTCACGCCCCTTGTCCTGCACGGATACGACACGGCCTGTGGCCGTCACATTGGAGGGAGCGCAGAGGTTTTTGTGAATCTCGATTTTCTGGCCCGAGTGCAAGGCAAAGTCGGGGTGCGCGCCCAGGCTTTCGAACGTAGGCGCCACGATCCATGCAAGCGTGGTGGGAAATGTCGGAACCACTCTCAGGTGCCCTTCATAGACCAGCGGCAGATTGCGTTCGCTGGTGGGATCATCGCCGCAACCCAGCGCCAGCGCGTACAGCAGGTAGTCCCGGTGGGTCCAGGTAAAACTCTGGCTCGGGGCGGTTCGGCCCACGACGTCGGTGTTGGAAATCACGACTGCCTCATTCGGTCATGTGCAGGGCCGAGAGATGCGATGTCGGTGAGCTGGTTGCACCCGTCTTTGGGTAGGGCCACGGGCTACGGCGCTGTGCTCAGATCATGTGGCGCATACGACGGCGGCTGGATGGCGCGCTGCTGAGGAATCCCCATGACGAACACTGAGAAGCTCCTGGCGCTCGAGGACATCCGGGCGGTCAAAGCTCGGTACTGCCGTTTTCTCGACACGAAAGACTGGGAAGCGCTAGCGCAACTCTTCACGGTCGACGCGATATTGGACGTGCGTGAGGACACCGGGCAGGAGCCATTCGCCGGGCGCGATGTTCTGATAGAGCAGATCCGGCGTGCCGTCATCCATGCCAAGTCAGCGCATCACGTGCACTCGCCCGAGATCGAGTTGGTTTCACCAGACGCGGCCACGATCATCTGGGCCATGCAGGACCGCGTCGTCTGGAACGAGGGACAGTCTCCCTTGGCTGGCGTCAGATCTATCACGGGATTCGGTCACTATCACGAACGATACGTTCGCCAAGCAGGCAAGTGGCAGATCGCGGCCTTAAAGCTGACCCGTCTCTACGTCGAGATGCACAGGTAGAGATGCGATGAGTGGAGAAGTCGGGAAGTGCATGGTTGTTGCCGGGGTATCCGGATTTGTCGGTACCGCAGTCGCGCGGGAGCTCGCGGATGGGGGTCGGCGGGTCTTCGGGCTGTCCCGGCGCGCGCCCGTCGAAAAAATCGCCGGCGTGGAGCACATTCCCGTAGACCTTCGCGATGTCGATGCATGCCGCAGAGTCGCCGGGAAGCTCTCGAATGTGACGCATCTCGTCTATGCCGCCGTAAATGAAACTCCCGGGGATCTGGTGTCGAGTTGGAATTCTCCCGCCGCGGTGACGGTGTCTTCAGTTCCATTGCAGTTGCAGGTCGGGAATGTGCAGGATGTTGCCCACGAAGAAAGGCACCTGGAATCCATCCTTGACCCGGAACTCGGGCACCGCCGAGACAAACTCCTCCAGCGCAATCTGCAGCTCGCGCCGTGCCAGGTGACGACCGAGACAAGTGTGTATGCCGCCGCCCAGTGACAGGTGCGCCGGGCGTCGGTCGAAACGGACCTCCTGCGGGTTGTCATAGAACGCCGGGTCGCGGCCGGCCATCGGAGTCGACACCGCGACGTATTCGCCGGGCATGATCCGCTGGCCGCGGATCTCCACGGGCTCGGAGCATATGCGGAAGCTGGTCACCGGCCCAAACGCACGCAACAACTCCTCGACCGCGTACTGGCAGATCTGCGGATCAGCACGCAACTGCTGCTGATGCGCCGGATGGGTGGCCAGGAAGTGAAAGATCAGGCCGAGCAGCGACGTGACGGTATCCAGGCCGCCCAGGTACAAGTTGAAGCAATGCCCGAGCACCTCCTCGTCGGTCCAGCGGCGGCCGTCGATCTGGAAGTCCAGCACATTGGTAAAATAGTCCGCCCGCGGTTTGCGGCGGCGGCTCTCGATCTCCTCGAGCAGAAAGTTTTTTACCATGCGCGTGGCATTGCCGCGCACCGCCATATCATCCGTATGCAGCAACTCCTTCTCCCATTTCAGCAGCTCAGGCATGCGGTCGAGCGGCAGCCCCAGCAGGTCCAGCACAATCGCAATTGGAAATTTCTCGGAAAAGTCGTCAATAAAATCGCACCCGCCGCGATCTTTGAAGCCAGCGATCAGTGTTCGCGCACGGATCCGGATGCCGTCGCCCATGGCGTTGATCTTCTGCGGCGTGAAATGGGTATTCAACTCCCTGCGATACAGGGTGTGGATCGGAGGATCAGCCTCGGTGGGAATGACCAGCCAGTTCTCACCAATGCCCTGCGACCACTGCCCCATGCCCTTCTTTACAAAATGGGCGGTGTCCTGCAGCAGCGTCTTCACATCCTCGGCGTGCTTCAACAGCCAGCCCGGCCGCTTCCCCGGGAAGATGTTGGTCACGTACGCGATGGGCGGCAGCGTCGCATGCAACTGGGGAATGAGGGTCTCGTGAGGATTTTCCTGCACGGCTTGGCGGGCGAACAGCGCGACATCCCCCGCCAATTCCGGAGGAACGTGATCAGGCAATTTCTGCACGACGGCAGCAGCAGTATTCATGACAGAGCTCCTCCAATATTTCGTTGCGCGGGCAGCGAATCAACCCATCGATTCAGCCGCGACCAATGTTCGTGGCGCGAGGATGCGAGGTTGTGGCAATGGGCGCTCCCGCCCAGCACGCTCAACGTGACATCGCGGCTGGAGTTGAAAAACGGGACCTCGCCCCAGGGATCGGGACTCGTATCGATTTCACCGTGCACGATCAGCACAGGCACGGCAATTTGCCCGGCGGCTGCATGCACTATTGCCGGTGTCAGCGCATCACGGCCGAGGCAGGCGGGAGTTTCGGTGCCGAGCGCCTCGTCAACCTCGATGACCGCGGGCGGCACATCCGGAAGATAGAAAAGCTTGCGCAACGCCGGTCGTGGCGAAGGCAGATAGCCGGAAGGGATGAGTGTCGCGCTCAGCTTGGCGGTGTCCGTATCACCCAGCACCATCGGCTGATTGGCCCAACCCAACACAGCCACGCGATCCAGGCCCCGATGTGTCGCAGCCTGAGTGATGATCATCATCCCGCCGATGGAATGGCCAACACCGGTGACCGAAATCGCCGCAGCGCTTGCCCACGTGCCATCGGTCAGGCGTTGCACGGCCTGCGCCAGCGAGTGCGCATTCGCTGCCGCAATCGACGCTCGGCTCAACTTGCTCTCCGGCTGTGGCTTGCTGCTGTCACCCATCCCGAGCTGATCGAGAGCCAGGACAGCCTTGTGCTGCGATGTGAAAAACCGCGCGAAACTGTATTCTGCAGCCCCCATGCAGGGAAAATCCCAGTAGGCGCGGCGATAGCCGCCGCCATGCAGGCACAACAGCAGGTCGAGCTTTTCAGACTTCCCGCAATCCTCCGGCAGATGCAGCGTTCCCATGATGCTCACCTGCTCTTCGAGGCCGGTCGCAGCGGTCACGTCGAAAACAACGTCCTGCGATTTCATCAATGAGTCGCCATGAAATCGGCCAGGTCGGCATAGTGCGGCTGATGCGACAACCCACCGCCGGAGATTGAGATATTTTCGCCGGTAATGTAGCGCGACTCATCCGACGCCAGGAATGCAACGAGCGCTGCAATATCCTCCGGGGTACCAAATTCGGGTGTGAGAATGTGCCGGCGGATCATTTCCTTGAGGCCGGGAGCGGCCTTTTCCAAAGCCGCGGTGAGAACGACTCCCGGTGCAATGGAATTGCACCGGATATTCTGCCTGCCGTATTGGGTCGCCACGTACTTCGTCATCGTGATGATTGCGCCCTTGGATGAACCGTAGGCGATTCGCGCAAGGTCCCCGGCCGTGCCCGAGTTGGAAGCGGTATTGATGATGGACCCGCCGCCACCGGCAATCATGTGCGGGATCGCGTACTTGCATCCCAACAGGTAGCCGGTGACGTTGGTCGTCAACGTGGCATTCCAGATTTCCAGTGGAATATCGACAGCGGTGGTGTCCTGCTGCTGTTTCGCTGGATCGGTCAATGCAGCATTGTTGTGGAGAATATCCAGGCGGCCGAAATAGCTGACCGTCCGTTCGATCATCGCCTGCACGGAGCTCGCGTGGGCGGCATCGAACTGGACCGCCAGCGCGCTCGCTCCCAACGCTTCGGCCGCCAGGCGCGCGCTGGCGAGATCGATGTCGGCGACGGTCACTTTCGCACCTTCGCTCACCAGGCGCCGCGCGACGGCGGCACCGATTCCACCACCGCCCCCCGTCACGATGGCGACTTTACCTGCGAGTCTGTTCATTGCCCCCTCCGCGAAAAGATTCCCCTGATGACTCAGCCTGCCGGCTTTGATTGCCCCGATTTCACGCCGTTGGCCTCTTTCGCGTTGGCCGCTTTCGCCTTGGCCTTGGCGCGCGCCGCCTCGATCCCGCGAAACAGCGCGGTGGTATTGCCTGCGCCCGCGTAAAACAACATGAACAGCGGAATCTGTTGCAACTGATCCACGGTGAACTCTTCGTTGGCCAACGCACCGGCCATCTGGATCTCGATGAGATCGGCACGGCCGAGCATTGCCGTGGCGCCCAGCACGAGCAGCCGTTTGTCGCGGATCGACAGCGCGGGATGCGCCCACAGGTCACCGAACTGATGTCCCACAATTTCCTGGACGAAGGGTGAGCCTTCCTGGCCATCCATGAGGCTCGCGGAGCCCGGTCCGTAGACCGCCTCGACCACTTTCAGGCCGTCGTTCCATTTATCGCTCGCGCTTTTGCTCATGTCTTCTCTCCGTTCACGTTGGCGATTCCGACCACAGACCGATCCGTGCGCAGTGTCAGCTCCACCAGGGGTAATGCAACTCCCAGCGTGGCACCCAATTCCTGGGCGGCCTCGAGATCCTTGATCATGAGACCCCGGACGTACTCGCGCAGCTTACCTTCGGTGAGGTCCGTCAAAGGATCCCCGGGCCGCCCCATCAACATCATCGGACCACCCACGGTATCGGCACTCTGCTCGATGACCCTGGCGAGATCCGCCACCTTGACCCCCGCACCCCTGCACAGCACCGCCGCTTCATAGCCGGCACGCAGACATCCGTAAACAACCACGTTGCGCGCGATCTTCGCTGCCATGCCCGCGCCGGGCCCGCCCATATGGGCCACCGAACGGGCGAACCCGTCCAACACGGGGCGGACCTGGTTCAGCACCGACTCCTCGGCACCTACGAGGCAGATCAGTCCATTTTCTTTTGCTTTCGGACCGCCCGTGACGCCGGAGTCGACGAGTCCGACTCCCGCCGCATCCGTCAGCACACGGATCTTGCGCAGGTCCTCGAGAGAGATTGTGGACAGCAGGACAATGTTGAGCCCCGGGCGCGCCGCGGCGAGCACCCCATCCGGTCCTTGCAACACATCGAGGACCTGCTTCGCGTTGACGACTGCGATGAGAACGACATCAACACGCCGGGCAAGTTCCGCCGGCGTGGCTACGATGGCGGGCACGCCCTCCAGATCCTTCACGGCCTCCGGACGAACATCGTACACCGCGGCGAGTTGTTTCGACCTGGCGAGACAAACCGCCACTCCGCCGCCGATTGCGCCAAGACCAATCACGCCTGCTCTGTTCATTTGTCAGTTTCCCCGGACTTTGCGAAAGTTGTTCACTCGAGCAGTGCCGCACGCAGTTGCTCCTGTTGCCCTGGATCGACGCCGGCGGCGGCGAAATAGCCCGCGACGGAGCCCCACTCGTGCCCCAGGGCCTGCAATGCGCCAACCAGGAATGTACTGTCAGTGCCGACGAGCAGGGTCATCACGGTCTCGGCGGGTACGAAGCCAAAGCTGCTGCGGAACGCTTCGTCCACGGAACCTGCCAATTTCATGTTCTGGCCGAACACGTCCGATTTCGCGTAATCGGAAACGATGTCCTCCCGCGAGACTCCGAGCAGACTCAACAGGATTGCCACTGCGACACCCGTCCGGTCCTTTCCCGCCGTGCAATGTACGACCATGGGCACCTCGCGTGCCAACAGCGCTGCGGCAATCTTGGACACGTGCGGGAGCAACGCGGCGGGCATCAGATTGTAATTGCGAGCCATGACCCGCCGCGCATTCGCTTCACTCGGATCGGACCGAAGCGATTCCCAGAAGTCGGCACCCGCCGCGCGCAGGTCGGTGTTCATGTCCAGGTTGAGGAGGCGGCATGCCGGCCCGATCCAGTCATTGGGTGCCTGCTGTCGTTCCGTGGCTGAGCGAAGGTCGCAGACTGAACGCACCCCGAGGGTCATCAGCTCGGCCCGGTGCTCTTCGAGGAAACTCGCCGGACCCTCCGAGCGAAATAGAATGCCGGCGCGAATCCTGCGGCGGCCTGTGGCCGAGAGTCCACCCAGATCCCTGAAATTCAACTTCGAAAGCGCCGCGGTCATTGCCGCATGATGGCGCCGACCTGCAGCGCCCGGCTCCCGTCGAACGGCAGGTCAGCCTCGCGCAGCACCGACGGACGGTAAAAGACCGGCAAGCAGAAAATCGGCCATGAGTGCCGCCTGGCGCGACGCATTCCGGGCATCGACTTCGTCACCTGCACCGATGCGCCGCTGCAACGGAACGGCACCAAAGTAGAAACCCACCCCCTGTACCAGGATGGCCATCAGTGCGGCCGTCGAGATCCGGGCGACAGTACGACGAGCGGCAACCTGCTGCAGCAACTGATCCAGTCGGCGCTTGAACGGGACAATGAAATTGTCCGCGATATAGTCGATGCGCCAGGTATCACGTCGACCCTCGAGGTGTGTTAGACCAACAATGTCCGGATGCTGCGTCGTCCATTGGCAGAACAAGTGAATCAGATGCCGTAGCCGGGTTTCGGCATCGGCCGCTTCATCGAAGGCCGCGGTTACTCGCAGTGAGGCGCTCCCCAGCCGCCAGGCCACGGCCCGCTTCCACAGCTCGGTCTTCTTCCCGAAGCGCACATTGATCAGGTTATGACTAATGCCGAGCTGCTTGCTGAGCTCGCGCAATGTCGTGCCCTCGTACCCCCGCTCGGCGAAGGTCCGGAATGCCATGGACAGCAGCTCGCTTTCGTCAATCGCAGCAGCCCCATTCTGGGGCGGTCGCCCTCTGCGGCGCGGCTGCCCGGTTCGCACAGAAGCCTGAGTTTCCTGCATATATAAGTGTTGACATATAAATTGGCACCTGTCAATTTATTTACCTCTCGAAAGGGGGCTTTCATGAGCGCTTCGAATCCGTCTCAGACCTGGTGGGCAGTGGCCCGTTCTGAGGAAGTCACATCGGCCAAGCCCATGTCGGTGGACATCGGCGATCAGCCGATCGTGCTTTGGCGCGACAAACACGGGATCACCCGCGCCCTCGAGGATCGCTGCCCGCACAGACGCGCGCCCCTATCGCTGGGATGTGTGCGTGAAAGCGGTTGGATCCAGTGCGGATATCACGGGTGGACCTACGACGGGGAGACCGGCCGGCTCAAGGAAATCCCCAACATGAAGGACAAGCAGAAATTCCCCCCGCTGTACAAGGCAACGGCGTTTGCCGTACACGAGAGCGGCGGATACGTTCGCGTTTGCCTCGATGCGACCGCCGATCCAACCGAGGCCCAGGCGCTGGGCCCGTCGACTGAATTGCCCCTGTCAGGCACGGTGCACGTCGCCCTCCCTCACGACCAGTACATCGCCGCGCTATTCGACGATCCGGGTATCGTGTTGGGCATCCGGGGGGTCCGATTTACTCCCTATCTCATGTCGGAACTACATGTTGAGAACGGGCTTCTCACCATGGAACGCTCCTGCCAGTGGCAAGGCCTGCATTGGCCCGCTCCCTTCAGCCCGGAATTCCCGGCGACGATAGTCACCTCTACTCATCCGGTCACGGGGGAGACATCGCTCACGCTACATGATACTGCCATGAACAAACTGCTGTCCGCTGTGCTGGCGCCCGTACCGGCCGCGCGCGGGGTAACTTCCGTGCGTTGGCGCGCCACTCCCGGCAAGAGTCGCCGCGCGCTATCCAGGTTGATACCCGGTGCCGATCCCACTTTGACGGTACATCCGTCGATCGACGCCGCGGCCCTGCGAACGCTCAAGCCATCAGTTTCCATTCACGGCGCGGATTTGCGCAATCAATTGATCCGGAAAGAGGCAGCCGTCGCCGCCTGACACTGGAGAGCCGTTATGTTAGATCTGGTAGATCGACCAACACGCAGTCCCGCGGCAACGAGCCCACGTCCGCCTGCGCCCAATGTCTCGGTGAATGCCTGGAGTCCCCACTCCATCGTGATGCGCGACACCTGGTTTCCGCTGGCCCACAGCTTTGCTGTCGGCAGCAAGCCCGTGCGGCGCGCCGTGTACTCGCACTCGTACTACCTTTGGCGCGAAAACGGCCAACTGATCGCGTCCGCATTTCACCCGAACGAGCAACGCGGCAGCGCACGGGAGGAAAGCCCGTTCACGGATGCAACCGGCCGCTACCCGGTGATGGAAAAGTACGGTTTTGTCTGGGGTTGGTTCGGGCGCCCCGCAGCGGCCGATCCCGTACACCTGCCCAGCCTGCCCTTCCTGCCTCCGGATAGCAGCCTGCCGAAGTACATGTTGGGAACCGTGCGTTTTGACTGCA
The DNA here is from genome assembly GCA_034668025.1 of Gammaproteobacteria bacterium. Classification (GTDB taxonomy): domain Bacteria; phylum Pseudomonadota; class Gammaproteobacteria; order Steroidobacterales; family Steroidobacteraceae; genus 13-2-20CM-66-19. Next base: position 12,631 of record JAXDQF010000253.1, read on the forward strand.
GCGCACCCCTGAGCCTCGAGAATCTGATCGATCTCACGCATGCCGACTTTCTCCATGCCGACATCGTGGGGGATGAGAAATCGGAAAGCGAGACCGTGGAGACTTTCTTCACCAGCGAGACAGTCACCATGGTCCGCAATTGCAAGGGCAAGTCCGTGGCTCCCGTGATGAAATTCTTCAGCGGCATCCGCTCCCCCGTACAGGATGTCCGACAGGTCATTCACATCTATCTGCGTAGCCATTGCGCGATCGCCTATGGCCGGTTCACTCCCGGAGATGACGTTCCCCTGTTTCACCCGTGCGTCCCGGAAACGCGCGACCGCACGCGGCTCGACTACGCCATGAACACGAGCAATGCCGGTTTCATGTTCCGACACGTGATGCCCAAAGCCTCGTACAAGGTGTCCCGGCAGGACAGCTCGATGACGTCACCCCAAAGTCCGCGCTACATGCGGCCGACCAATCGGCGCGACCTGCACTCGCCGCTGGATGCCGCCGGTCAGCGATATCGGATGGCGATGCAGGAGCTCGCAGCTCGCCAGGAAGCCGGAGACTTCGAATACCACGACAACGTCAGTGCGGACTGCAGCGAGTTGATCGGGCTGCGGCGCGAGATGTTCCGCTACTGATGGAGCGGGTCGCGATCAAACTTCCGCAACCGTTGAGCCGGCAATATAACCTAACGTCATCGCCGGGCCGACACCACAACCGTGCGCGGGGGATCGCCCCCGCCAGATGGAGTTTGCATCGAGCCCGGCGGCGAGCAGCCCGTCCAACGGCTGGCCCGCCGCGGTCAAAACACGGCACTGTGCGTCGATCCTGAGACCCACCGTCGTCGATCCGTCCCCGGGAAAAATCTGGATCGCATAGAACGGTGCGGTTTCAACGGGACCCAGACACGGATTCGGGTCATGGCCGGGATCGCCGATTTCACGATCGATCTGCTGATCCCCTTTGTGGAACTCCGGATCGACGCCCGTCATTGCATAGCTGTTGATCGTGGCAACCGTCTCCTGCAGACCTTGCGGACTGACGCCCATGCGGGCCGCCAGGTCCGGCAACGTAGCCGCTTCAATGAGGTAGCCGGCTTGCACGAGTTTTTTCAGGTTTCCAGCTCCCGGGTAGACCATTCCGAAGCCGTACTTCTTCACGAATTTCGAGTCGGCCACAATGTACGCGGGAACCGCCCGGGTGGCGTGCATCGCGTCTACGAACGAGACGGAGGCCTCGTTTCCAAATCGCTTCCCGCGACGATCGACGGCTATGCAGCCTGGTTTGGACATATCGATCAGGTGTGCATAGCGAGCGACGTAGCCATCCTGCCGCGTCATCGTTGACACGACCGCCCAAACTCCATTGCACAGATTGTCACCATCGAGCGAGGCGCCGGCATCGAGACCCATCTTGATACCATCGCCGGTGTTCTCGTCCGGCAACAGCGAAATGTGTTTGTCCGCAAACGGCATGTACTGCTTGCGAAGCTCCTCATTCGCTGAGAAGCCCCCGGAAGCCAACACGACACCGCGCCGGCATCGAATCTGCTCCGTTCGTCCATCGCAGCTCGCTGTCACACCAGTAACCCGTCCCGAACCGACTGTCAGGGCCTTCACCGTGACGTTGCGTCTCAACGTCACGCCAACATCCAGAGCCGACCGCAACAATCGGCCGACCAGCGCATTTCCCATGGTGAGGCGAGTCCCGCGCGGGAACCCCCGCACTTTATCGAACAGGAAGCGGATACCGAGCTTCCCCATATGCGCCATCGACCGAGGCGACTTCATGTTGGCCAGGTACGGCAGATCGAACAGATCGATCATGAAGCCGCCCGGGGCGTTAAATTCCTCCCGCGCTGGACGCAATTGAGAGAAGTAGTCTCCCAGCGCCTTGCCATCATATTCCCGTGGACTGAGCAGACGGCCGAAGTGCGTAGCACCCTCGACCTGCGGATACCAGTCGCTGCTCGGCGGTGACAGGGAAAACTGCACCTGCGTTTTTTCCGCCAGCCAGCGGACCATCTGCGGACCCTTGCTCAAGTACGCGTCGATGAGCTCCGGGCGGGCGGTGGACCCGATGGCACGCAGAACATACTCACGCGCCGCCTGCGGTGAATCGGCAACATCGGCAGCCAGCATACTGTTTGGAATCCAGATTCCACCGCCCGAAATGGCGGTCGTACCACCGAAATGCCCGGCTTTCTCCAACACGAGGACCCGAAGCCCCGCGTGCGCAGCGCGGACCGCTGCGGTCAGCCCAGAGGCACCCGAGCCGGCGACAATGACGTCCCATTCCACAGTACGCCCCCCGAATCAACTCTTTAGATTGAGTATTGGACCTCAGTTGACTCGAGTGCCACCCCCTTCCTTCGACAGGTTGCACAGCAGCGCGGCAGGTACATGCTGACATTGCGGATGGCGCCGGCACGGCGTGACCGCATCCATTCGGAGCGAGGGGATTGTGCTGGATTCGCACAAGAGACCGACTATCGCAGCAGTCACCGCGCGTGCACCACCCGCGAACCTGGGCTATGCGTGGTTCGTGCTGGCCATTCTGACGCTGGCACAAACTTGCCACGGAATTGACCGCGCCATCATCGGGCTGGTCCTGGAACCGGTGGGGCGCGAATTCCACCTGTCCGACCGTGAACGAGGCGTGCTCGCGGGGCTGGCCTACGGCCTGTCATTCTCACTGGCAGCGATTCCCTTCGGCATCGCGGTCGATCGATATTCGCGCCGCGCCCTGATGACATTTGCGCTCTCTGTGTGGAGCGGCGCGACTGCGCTGTGCGGCCTGGCGACGGGTTTCGGCTCCCTGCTCCTCGGTCGCGCGGCGGTGGGGATCGCCGAAGCCGGCGGATCACCGACCGGACTTTCACTGTTGAGTGACTACTTTGACGAGCGGCGCCGGGCCACGGCGATCGGGACCTGGTACATCAGCTCGGGCCTCGGGCTCAGCATCGCGTTTTTTTTCGGCGGCTGGTTGATTCAACATTACGGTTGGCGTACGGCGTTTATCGCCGCCGGCCTTCCGGGTCTGCTCCTGGCACCCATTCTGTTCTTCACAGTACGCGAGCCGGCCCGCGGAGTCGTTGATCCGCTCCCGCGGGACGAAGCGGCTGAAGCAGGGAGCCTGCTGAGCCGGATGCGTCTGCTTGCGACCCGACCCGGCCTGCTCCATTGCATAGTGGCCATCATTCTGATTGCTACCGGCATCTACGGAATGAGCAGCTGGGTAACCTCCTTCCTGATGCGTTCCCATGGTGTGGCAATCAAGGACGCCGGCATCATCGTGGCAATCGCGTACGGCGTACTCGGCTCGGCAGGCGGTATTGCCGCGGGGTTTGCCGCGGACTGGCTCAATCGCCGCCGGGGTGGGTTCGATTCGGCCCACACCGCCCTGTTTGGGGCCGGCATTCCCGTAGTCACGGCTTTCAGCGGCATTGCCTCTGTGAGCGCTACCAACCTGACAGCGTGCATTGTGTTTCTTTTCATTTGTGGTGCGTCCAGCGCTTCCTACAACGGACCCGTGTATGCGGTCATTGTTACGCTCGCGGGCCCCAGGTTGCGTGGCCTGGCGGTCTCACTGGTTCAATTTGGAGCAAATCTCATCGGCGTCAGCGCAGGTGCATTTCTGATCGGCGCAGTCAGCCAATACGTCGGCAACACGACCGGCCTCGCCTGGGGGATCGCCGTGGCCATGCTGTTTACCCTCTGGGGCGGACTGCACCTGGCGCTTGCGTCCCGCAGTATTCGGCGACACCAACTCTTCGAAGCCGGCCGGTGTGGCGCATGACTCGCCGGCGAGATCAACAATGAGCGCCTCAGCCTCGCCGCGCAGACCTGTGGACCCGAATGCGGTCTCCTCTCCCTATCCGCGACGCGCTGAGCCGCTGCCTCGCAATCGCTCCGACGTCACCGCCAACTGGCTCACTCGCACCCTCCAGAACGAGTATCCGGGCGTGGTCGTCGAGAGGATGGAGTTGATCCAACTGCTCGACAGCCACACGACCAAGATGCGCGTCGCCATCACGCTGAATGAGGCGGGACGCGCGGCGGGTTTGCCCGAGCGACTGTGCCTCAAGTCGAACTGGTCGGGCCTGTTTCAGAACGTGGACATCTGCGCCCTGGAGGCCCGTTTCTATCACTTCCTGGCCACCCGGCTGCGAGTCCCGACTGCACGCTGCTATTACGCCGACTGGGACACGGATGACAGCGGGCAAGGTCTCATCGTCCTCGAAGATCTGAATGATCGCGGCGGACATTTCGGTCACAGCACCCAGCACGCAGGTGTCGAAGCCGTAGCACGCGCGTTGACCGGCCTCGCCGCAATGCACACCAGTCTGTGGGACAGTCCGCTGCTCGCGCAACAGAGATGGCTGCAGACCTCGATGCATACGCCCGTGGACTACGATCAGGTCCGGATCATGTGGCATTGGATCGAAGAGAACCTCAAAGACCCCAATTTTCGGGCGATCGCCCCCAGGCACTATCTCGAAGACCCGCGCCGGGTCGAACGCGGCCTGGACCGGCTGGTTGAATTCGAACGTAACTTCCAATCGCCTTACTGTCTCATCCTGGGCGACTGCCACCAGGGCAATACTTACATCCTGCCGGACGGCGAGCGTTTGTGGCTCGATTGGCAGTTGGTCCGGCGCGGGCGCCCGTGGCGCGATCTCACCTACTTCATGGTCGGATCGCTGACGATCGAGGAGCGCCGCGGGCACGAGCGCGACCTGATTGCGCACTTCCGCAATCAGTTGCTCACGCAGGGCGCCACCGATGTCATCAGTCTCGATGCGATCTGGGAACAGTACCGGCGCTGGGTGATGTACGGAATCCAGGCCTGGGCGGCCAACATGGACAGTTGGGGGCAAAACGGTCTACCGATGAACCAGCGCTTTTTCACCGCTGGCGAGGACCTCGGCACCTGGAAGCTTCTGTTGGGAGATTGAGTGCCTGCGACAATCGGACAACAAGTCATCAACATTCATGTTACTTGGTAGCTAAACTTGGGGGAAAACTGTATGAAAAGACCGGGAGAGATTCAACGAAGCTCATGGCGCGCGCTCGTGCTCGCCGCCATTCTCGCGACACCCGCGGGGACATGGGCTGCGGCTCCTGCGAATGACGCGTCCTCCGGCGAATCGGCTACGCTGGAAGAAATCACCGTCACGGCACGCAAGACGACCGAAAATCTGCAGATCACGCCGGTGGCCGTGACGGCCCTGAGCGCGGCTTCGCTCACAACGAACCAACAGGTCGAGGTCAAAACCCTGCAGGGTCCGGTCCCCAACCTGAGTATTGGCGGCGCCGGCACAGGTCCGACCAGCCTCGTGTACATGGCCATTCGTGGTGAGGGCCAGAACAGTCCCAACTCCGCATCCGATGCCGCTGTCGGCATCTACGTCGATGGCGTTTACTTCGGCCGCCCGCTCGTGGGCAACCTGGGCCTGCTGGATGTCAGCCGGGTCGAGGTTCTGCGCGGCCCGCAGGGAACCCTGTTCGGGCGAAATACGACCGGTGGCGCTGTCAGCATCACCAGCAACCTGCCTACGGGGCAGTTTGAGGGTAGCGCGCAAGTCGACTACGGAAAATTCAACGACGCCTTGGGCTCATTGGTATTGAACATACCCATCGCGGGCGACGAGCTTGCCTCGCGTTTCGCCGTGCGCTATCACAGGCACGACGCGTACTACAACAGCTATGTGCCTGGGGGACAGGATCCCGCCGAGTTGCGATACGACTACGCCGCCCGGGAGAGCATCCGTTGGGCACCGAGCTCCATTCCGCTCACGATGACACTAGCCGCAGATATCGTCGGCCAGAGCGACACAGGAACGCCCTCCGCCGTCATGGGAGTCAATCCGGCTCCAAGCGCGCCCCCCGCGGCCTATGCTGCGTTCACCTGTCTGCCTGGAGCCCCGTTTGCAGCAATGGGTTGCCAGGATGCGAGCCAGTACGTACTCGGCACGCATGGCGTGCGGTATGGACAGTATTTCGGCGGGCTCGTACCCGCACACAATGGAATTGTGGGTAATTGCGTCACCGCGTTCTGCGGGTTCACCGGCCCCACTCTGCCATTCAACGCCGGCGGACCCTACCTGGACCGCGCTCTCAACGACAACCGGGCTTTCGGAGTTTCGCTCAACACGGACGCCGACATGGGCCCGGTCCATTTGAAGTCGATCACAGCGTTCCGGCAATCGACCACGCGCAACGCCTCGGATCTCGACGGTACACCGGTGGATATTGCTACTTTCTTCAGCGCATACCGCCAGCACCAGATCAGCGAAGAGCTGCAGCTATCGGGCAAAATATCGAACTTCGATGTCATCGGCGGCGTTTACTTCTTCCACGAGTCCGGCACGGAACTATCGGATTCCAACGTCCTGCCGCTGTTCGGCGCCACATTCTTCGGCGCGGTGACTCCCTTGGGTGTAACCGAGAACTATGCAGACTTCAGTGCCACATCCAAGGCAGCGTTCGTGCAGACCAACTATCACTTCACAGACGCACTGCGAGGCACTGTCGGATACCGATATACCAAGGACGATCGTGACCTCACACGGCATGGTGGGTTCGACAAATATGGTGACTTTATCTGCGGCGTCGCCCCACCGACCGGCCCCTGCAACGACCCTCACACGGTATCGTTCACCTATCCCGCGTGGACGGTCGGCCTGGACTACCAGGCAACCGACACATTGTTCCTGTATGTGAAGGCCAGCAAGGCGGACATGGCCGGCGGTTTCAACACGCGGTACGTGCCTCCGCCGGTGAGCTCCTCCTTCAAGCCGGAAAGCAACCAGGACTATGAGGTAGGTTTCAAGAGTGAGCTCTTCGAACGCAGATTGCGTGTCAACCTCGCTGCTTTCTTTGCCAAGCAGGAGCAGGTACAACGCATCGTCAACACCGTGCAGAATGGCCAGCTCACGCAGTACGTCACCAATGCGGGCGACTCGCATAGCTACGGACCTGAGCTGGAGATCGCGGTTCTGCCCTGGACCGGAATGGAGATCAACTTCAGCGGGGCCTACTTGCATTCAAACTATGTCGCCGGCTCGTTCACTGAGCAGCAGAATGTCGGCACGTCCGCGGCTCCGATTTACGCGACCGTGGATCGCAGCGGCGAACCCATTCCGCAGGCCCCGAAATACACACTGAGCCTCGGCGCCACCCAGACGATCCCGGTCAGCCTGGGCGACCTGTCGTTCCACCTGGACTACGCGTATCGCGCCGCGTTGGTATACACCTGGGAGACTCCGTCGTCCCAGCTTCCGGCGGCCACCCAGGCTATCTGGAACGAGGCCAACCGGCTCGGCGTGATCCCGGGCTACGGCATCCTCAGCGGCCGCATCTCGCTGGCGATGACAAACAATCTGGATATTGCCCTGCAGGGACGCAATCTCACCAACACCCACTACTACCAGCAGCAGTTCGACAACTACGTGGGACTGGGTGCATCGATCAACTACCTGGGAGATCCGCGCACGTACGGCATATCCATGCGTTACAAATTCTGAGTGCCCGAGCTCATGGATGAGCTCCTCGCGGCGCGATGAAACAGCCACACGGGTTTCCGGTTACCATGTTGCACGCTTGTCGTTTTGAATAGTGGACGGGGAGAGAAACCGTGACCCACGAACTGTTCGATCTCAGCGGAAAGGTGGCACTCGTGACGGGTGCCAACTCGGGACTCGGTTTCGGATTCGCGCGTGGCCTGGCGCGCGCGGGCGCGGACGTAGTCATCTGGGGGCGCCGGGCCGACAAGAACGAAGTCGCCGCGGCGGCCCTGCGCCAATACGGTCGACGCGTAACAACTCGAGCTGTCGACGTCACCCGGGAAGCGGAAGTGGTTGAAGCGGTCGCTGCGGCCGTTCAGGAGATGGGCCGAATCGACTGTGTCGTAGCCAATGCCGGTATTGCCACCACATCCCCCTTCACCTCCATGACCTCGGAATTGTGGCACGGGCTGCTGGCGACCAACCTGCATGGCGCCTTCTACACACTTAGGGAAGTAGCACGCCACATGACTGCCCGTGCGGCCGCAGGCGACGCCGGCGGTTCGATGATCATCTGTGGAAGTCTCGCGATCATGTCCGGCGTTGCGCAGATGGCACATTATGGTGCGGCAAAGGGCGCTCTCAACTCCGTTGGCAAAAGCCTCGCTGTGGAACTGGGTGCCATTCAAGTGCGGGTCAACGTGCTGGCTCCCGGACTCATCATCACCGAAATGATCCAACAGGACCCGGACACCTGCGAAATGCTCAAAAGCATGGCGGAGGCCAAGGCTCCATTGAAACGCCCGGGATATCCCGAGGATCTCGAGGGCATCGTGGTGTATCTGGCGAGCAATGCTTCCCGCTACCACACGGGTGACACGATCGTCATCGACGGCGGGAAAAGCGCAAGCACCTGGTGATGACAGTACGCATAAATCATCCGCCGTGAAACGCTATCGACTTGAGCTGAGTGAACTCATTCAGCCCCTCGATGCCGTACTCGCGTCCAAAGCCTGAACGCTTGTAACCGCCAAACGGCGCGTGCGAGCTCATCGTTCCGCTGCCGCCATTGATCGCGACCGTGCCGGTCCGCAGTTGCAAAGCCATCTCGTAGGCGCGGCCGACGTCCGCGGAACAAATCCCTCCCGCCAATCCGTACTTCGAATCGTTGGAGATGTTGATGGCCTCCTCGTCCGTATCGAATCCGATGACGACGCTCACCGGCCCGAAAATCTCCTCCTGCGCAATGACCGAATCGTTTCGCGTGTCATCAAAGATCGTGGGCTCGTAATAGAACCCGCGTGAAAATGCCTTGGGACGGCGGCCGCCGGTCACCAGTCGCGCCCCGCTATCGAGTCCCGCCTGCACGTAGTGCTCCACCCGCTTGCGCTGACTATCGCGGATCAACGGACCGACGCTGGTGGCCGGGTCCTTCGGATCTCCGATTCGAGCTCCCGCAGCCATTTCGCTCATGACCCGAACGAAACGCTGACGCACAGAGTTGTGTACCACCGCCCGCGTCGGCAGGGCACATCCCTGACCGCAATGCATGGTGACGGCCATCAGTGCCTGTGCCGCAGCCGCCTCAATGTCTGCGTCCGCACGCACTATCAATGCGGATTTGCCACCCAGCTCCAGATGCAATCTTTTCAAGGACGAAGACGCCTGCGACATGATGGCAGCGCCCACCACGTCGGATCCGGTAAAGGAAATCATGTCAACCCGGGGGTCTGTCGTGAGCTTCTCGCCGACTTCCTTGCCGCCCGTAATGATGTTGAGGACACCTGGGGGCAGCTGCGCTTCATCGGCCGCCTCTCCCAGCAGCAATGCTTCCAACGGAGTGAAGGGCGACGGCTTGAGGACTACAACGTTGCCCGTTGCGAGCGCCGGTCCCACTTTGGCGAGATTGAGCAGGAACGGATAGTTGTAGGCTGTAATACCAACCACCACACCCACAGGTTCGCGGACCGTAACTCCCCCGCCCAGGGTTTTGCCCCCGCGCATGTTTGGTACCAACTCTACCGGCAGCGATGAGACCGGATCGCGGGTGCTGACGTCGATGTAGTACTGCAAGTGCTGCATCGGAAGGCCGTATTGCGCAAACTGGGTCAGCGATATCGGGCACCCTGTTTCGGCCACGATGAGCGAGCAGATTTCGTCTCTGCGCCGTGCCAGCGCGTCGTGAAACGCCTGCAGCTTCTGCGCGCGCTCATGGCGGGACATACGCGGCCAAGGGCCTCGATCGAATGCCTCGCGTGCGACGGCCAGTGCAGCGTCGACTTCTGCCATTGATCCTACCGGCGCGTGCCCTATTACCTCCTCGGTCGCCGGATTGAGCACCGGCGCCAGCTCACCGGATGAGGGAGGGATCCATTGCGCTCCAATGTA
>JAXDQF010000254.1:0-7991 GCA_034668025.1 Gammaproteobacteria bacterium
ACATCCCCGAACGGCGACGAGCTGCGACCCATCGCGACCGTATCGTGCCCCATTCCGAACACCATGAAATACGCGGTGACGGTGAAGAAGATGCCGGCAAACGCGGCACACCCCATGACCGCGATCGGGATATCCCGCCGGGGATTGGCCGACTCCTTGGCCAGGGTCGCGGCGCTCTCGAAGCCCACGAAACTGAAGATCACGAACGGCAGCGCCGAAAACAAGGCGCCGTACTTGAAGGACGAGATAGCCAGTTGAGGTGGGTCGACCACGGTTCCTTGGGCGCGAACGAACAGAACCGTGATCACCACGATGATGCCAACCGAGATGACCTCCAGCACCAGTCCCACACGGGACGACAGACGGATGTCGCGGTAGGCCGCGTAGGTGACAGTAGCGATGAAAGCGAACATGGCGACGGAAAGCGGCACTACGCCCGCCTTCGCCCCGAGTGCGCCAACCAGGTTGCCCAACAGGATTGCGAACGACAGGGAGACCGCCACTGCCGTGAACATGTAGGCGCTGATCATGGCCCAACCTGCCAGCGCCCCGGCAAAAGGCCCGAAGGTCCGACCCACGTAGACGAAGTACGACCCCGCCTCGCGATGTCTTGCGGCCAGGATCCCGACACTCGCCGCAACGATCACCACGCCGAGGGTCCCGATGAAATACGAGAGCCAGCACCCGATCCCGGCGAGGCCGGCCACCACAGTGATGTTCAAAACCGGCGTCAGCGTGGGCGAAATGGCCGCGAGCGACTGCCCCACGGTCTCAATCAGCCCCAACGCATTGGAACGCAGGCGGTGACCGGACTTCTCGTCCACGACGCCGTCGCTGGTCACACTCATCGATGAGCCCCCGCGTGAGTTTCGTTGTTGGCAGTGATTTACCTGATTCTCACGGCGGTGTCGCCCGAAATTATTTAACGTAGCTACAATGAAGCGTGCACTCCACTGAAGGCGACACCGTGCGACTCGTTCTGTTAGCGCTTGCTCTCCTGGCCCTCCCCGCCTTCGCTCAGACACCCCCGCTTCTGCCGCAACCGACGGTTGCCGCGCTGGTAAACGAGCTGAGTGGCGAGACGTCGAAAAGAAATCTCGAGGGCCTGGCCCGGTTGCACCGCCAGCGCGGCTCGCAAGGCTTTCATGCGGCCGCCGAGTTGATTGCCGAGCGGGCCCGGGCCTATGGCCTGAGCCATGTCGAGATCCTGAAGTTTCCGGCTGACGGCCAGATTTTCTACGGAACGCAGCGATCGCGGCGCGCGTGGGACGCTGAGGAAGGCGAGCTGTCTGAGGTCAAAGACGGCACCGAAGTGAAAATGGCGAGCTTCGCCGCCGAGCCCATTGTGTTGGCCGAGGACAGCGAATCCGCCGATGTCACGGCGGAGCTCGTCGATGTTGGCGACGGGATGGAGGAAAGCGACTACGCCGGCAAGGACGTCGCCGGCAAGCTGATCCTGGTCGCGACGCCGGCCGGGAGCGTTCAGGATCTCGCCGTTGGCAAATTCAAGGCCGCTGGCATCATCAGCTACGCACAGAATCAGAAGACGGCCTGGTCAGGTGACAACGACAACCTGATCCGCTGGGGGCACCTGGAAGCCTTCACTGAGAATCCCACTTTCGCCTTCATGGTGTCGCTCAAAACCGCCCGTGCCCTGAAGGACCGGTTGCTTCACGGCGAGCACATCCGCCTGCACGCGAAAGTGAAGGCCGGCCAACACGCAGCCGCTTACGAGATAGTCACCGCCACCATCGATGGAACGTCCGACCCGGAATCGCAAATCGCATTTTCGTGTCACTTGGACCATCAGCGACCGGGCGCCAACGACAATGCGAGCGGATGCGTCACGATACTCGAAGCGGCGCGGACCCTGCAGAAGTTGATCGCCGACGGCAAGCTTCCCCGACCTGCCCGGACGATTCGCTTTATCTGGCCGCCTGAGATCGAAGGTACAACAACTCTGTTGAATGCGAGGCCGGATCTCGCGCAGCACATCAAGGCGGCCATTCACATGGACATGGTGGGCGGCGGCCTGGACACCAAAAGCGTATTTCATGTCACGCGCGGCCCCATGAGCCTGCCGTCGTTTGTGCACGACGTCGCCTGGGCATTCGCGAGTTGGATCAACAACGAGTCCTATCAGTTCGCAGCAGGTGACAGATCTGACTATCCGCTGATTGCACCCGAGGGTGGCAAGGAGCCCCTGCGCGCCGAATACTCCGCCTACACCATGGGAAGCGACCATGACGTGTACCAGGACTCGTCGTTCGGCATTCCCTCGATCTACCTGAACGACTGGCCCGATCGCTATATCCACACCAACCTCGACTCAGCCGCCAACATCGATCCCACCAAGCTCAAACGCGCCGCCTTCATCGGGGCCGCCAGCGGCTACTTCCTGGCGAATTTTTCGGCAACCGATCTGCCTGCAACACGGCGAGTGGTTGCAATCGGCAAACTCCTGCGAGCCGCAAGAGCCCTGGAGCAAGGGCAGGATCCGGCGGTGTTCAGCCAATACGAAGCCAGCATCGACAGCGCGCTCGCGCGCCAACATGGCGACGTTTTTGCGCGTTCCCCTCCGCCACACTCTTCGAAATCCCACGACAATACGCCAGTGTTTCGACGCCGCACCGAGCCGCGCGGCGAGATGGTCGTCTTTGGATACAGCTATTTCGCAGACCATGCCAAGGCCGCGGGCATTCCAACACCGCGGCTCCTGAGCTATGAGGGAACGTGGGCTTTTGGTGAAAGTGGCGCCTATGCCTACGAAGCCCTCAACTTCGCCGATGGCAGCCGCACCGCGAAGCAAATTACTGATGCGCTGTCAGTGGAGTTCGGCCCTGTGCCACAGGAGCTGGTCATCGAGTATCTGCAAGCGCTGGAGAAAATCGGCATCCTCCAGCGGCGCTAGCGGGGCCCTGCAGTGGCGCTAGCGAAGTCCTGCGCATGCGCCAGTAGCACCCTGCAACACGCTGGCCCGCGATTACGACTGCATGCGCAAGCCCGGGGGTGCGAGCCTCCGGGCGTTCCCCCCGCGCCCTTGATGTCACAAATGCGACACGCCCGGGTGATAGACCGTCGGTGAGTACAACCGGGGTCACCAAGAGATCGTTTGAATGGGCGTACGGGTTTTCGTCGGCCGGGCACTCTTTTGGCTCTTGTGCATAGCTTCGGCTGGACAATCTCTGGCTGTCACCGACCAGCAGACGGGGTTGCCTGTCGGCTCCGATCTCAACGGCGACGCCACGACCAACCCACGCGAGGTCTTCCACTCAGAAGCGGCTCGCGGTCGCCGATCCTATCTATCCAACCTCGGCAACCTCGCCTTCAACTCACCCTACACCTTGGGCGAGACCGCGCAGAAGGCGCACATGAGCTGCGGGACCTGTCACGTGAACGGAGCATCGAACTCCAAGCTCTTCATTCCCGGACTGTCGACTCGTCCGGGTAACTTTGACACCACCAGTCCGCTGTTCAATCCGAAAACCGACAATGGTGTCCTCGACCCGGTCACGATTCCCAGTCTTCGCGGTGCGCGCTTCCAGGCACCGTACGGACACGATGGGCGCACGGGCTCGCTCCGCGATTTCGTACACAATGTCATCGTCAACGAGTTTGCGGGTCACGAGCCATCACCGCAGGTCCTCGATGCCATCGTGGCCTACATCAACGATATCGATTTTCTGCCCAACCCGAACCTGGACAGCGCGGGGCATCTGAAGCCGGCCGCAAACGAAGCGGCGCGGCGCGGAGAAGCGCTGTTCTCCAAACCGTTTCCCCACAATCGCACCCTCAGTTGCGCCGGCTGCCACGTGCCCTCGGCGGCCTTCGTCGATCACCAGGCGCATGACATCGGCTCGGGCGGTCTCTTCAAGACGCCGACTCTGCTGAACGCTGACTTCAACGGACCCTACTTTCACGACGGCCGCTTCGACAACTACGGCCAAGTCATCGAGCACTTCAATCGGGTGTTCGATCTGGATCTCGCGCCACGAGACAGGGCTGACCTCGCCGCGTATCTCGTGGCGATTGGCAATGGCGTGCGGCCGGAATATCAGCTCGCCGGGATCAACGTCCTCGAGGACGAAAACGGCTTCGCCAGCGTTCTGGACATTGCTATTTCCCAACACGACAGGGAAGTCGTGTTCCTGGCCACACGCACAGTGAGCGAACAGTTGCAGGATCTCGCGGAACATTATCCCGATCCCGGGAGCGCTGAGATCTCCAGCGGAGCTGAAGAACGGCGGCTGGCGCGCGCCACTCTCGGACAGCTGGTTGAAAGGTTGCAGAAAGTTGCCGCGAGTGCCACTGCGGGTGATTTTGACAACGCGGCCGCTGAATACCTGAGCTATCGAAAACTGAATGTGGCAGCGGCACCGCGCGCACTGCAAATGGCCGAGCCCTGGTCCCTGTTTAATCCAACCTTACACGTCGCTCGCCAGGCCGCTGCGCGCGGCACCGCCGAGTAAAGTTATCTCGAGCACTGTGGAGCGGCTTGCCACAGACTCCCCGCGGAACCAACATCACCGTTCCCGTCATCAAATTGAGACAGTCGCCCATTAGCCTCGGCCGCGGTCACCACAACCAACTCGCGGGGAGCACGCATGGGAACCAGACGGACAGGTAAGAAGTTAGGACTGAGCGCGGCGGCCTTCACCGTCTCGCTCATCGCTGCTACGGCAGGAATGGCCAAGGACGAGGCCAAGGACAACGACGCGGCCGACGCCATCAAGACCGAATCACCCATCAAGCACGTCATCATTCTGATTGGTGAGAATCGCGGCACCGATCATACGTTTGGTGTCTACAAGCCGAAGGGCAAGCACCAGACGATTTCCAACCTTCTTTCCAAGGGTATCGTCAACGAGGACGGTTCCCCGGGTCCGAACTTCAAGCTGGCACAACAGTTCCAGGTGAAGCCACAGCCGTTGTATTACGTCGGCGCTCCCAAGAGTGCCAAAGCTGCCTATGGCGACCGTGGCCAGATGCCACAGCCCAATACGGCCGGAGCGCCTCCCGCACAGAGCACCACTGGCGCGCCATTCCCGCCCGGCTTTCCAGAGGCCGCCAACCAGGTCGACCCCAGCCCGGATTTCACCCCGCTGACCAACACAATCCTGACGACGGGCGCCACGAATCTGCCGACCGACTCGCTCGATACGCGCATTCCGGATGCCGGCATTCTGCCGAACGGACCGTTCGTTCTGCAGGGATTGAATATCAGCGACGATGATTACACCGGCGACACGACACACCGGTTCTACCAGGCCTGGCAGCAATCGGATTGCAGCATGGCCAACGCCACGAAGGCGAATCCAACCGGCTGCCTCAACGACCTGTTCCCCTATGTCATGGCCACCTACAGCCTGAATGACAGCGTGACGCCTGCGGTCCAGGGAAACTTCAGCGCAGGCAACGAGATGGGGTTCTATGATGCCGAGCAGGAACAGGCTTCGACCCTGAAGACGCTCGCCGACCGTTTCGCCTCGAGCGACAACTTCCACCAGTCGTTCCAGGGAGGCACGGGCGCCAATCACTTCATGCTGGGCACCGGGGATGCCGGATTCTGGAGCGACGGCAAGGGCAACGCGACCACGCCGCCGGCCAACCAGATCGCCAATCCGAATCCGCTCAAAGGATCGACCAACAAGTACACGGCCGACAACAATTTCACCAACTGCTCGAACTTCTCGCAGCCCGGTGTCGCGCCGATCGTGAACTACATCGAGTCGCTGCCGTACCGCGCGGAGCCCAATTGCGCGACTGCCCACTACTACATGCTGGATAACACCAACCCGGGGTTCTTCCCCAATGGTTTCCAGGCACCCGCGCCGGACAAGCAGAGCATGTTGCCAGCCTCACCGGTGCGCACCATTGGCGACTCGCTCAATGATAAGCAGATCACCTGGGCCTACTTCGGCGGTGGTTATAACGATGCCGTTGTCCTGTCCAATGAAGCCGTTGCATCGGGGGCAGCAATGACGCTGAACTCGTCGACTGCTCTAGGGGCTGCAGCTCTCGCCGATCCGGCACACGAGCTCGGCGTTGCTTACTGCCAGATCTGCAATCCCTTCCAGTACGCTTCCTCGATCATGGGCGACGCCGCTCAGCGGGCCGCGCACATCAAGGACACTGTTGACCTGCTCGCTGATATCAAGAGCAACACGCTGCCTGCGGTCTCGTTCGGCAAGCCCGATGGCCTGCTCGATGGTCATCCGCAGTCCTCAAAGATCGACCTGTTCGAAGCTTATGTGCAACAGGTTCTGGATGCCCTGGAAGCCAATCCGAAGCTGAAGGCCGAAACCGCCGTGTTCGTCACCTGGGACGAAGCGGGCGGCTACTGGGACTCCGGCTTCATCCAGCCGATCGACTTCTTCGGCGACGGCCCGCGCATTCCCTTGCTCGTCCTCTCACCGTACAGCACGGGTGGAAAGGTCAATCACACGTACGCCGACCACGTCTCGATCCTGAAGTTCATCGAGCGCAACTGGAAGCTGCGCCCTCTGACCGATCGCAGCCGCGACAATCTGCCGAACCCACGGATGCGGGATGACCAGCCGTATGTTCCCAAGAACATGCCGGCGTTGTCCGACCTGTTCGATATGTTTGACTTCGATCACGCGGTCAAAGAGCCTTATCTCGAATAGGGTTTCCGACGAGTAGAGTTTGGCGCGCGATGTAACGCAAAATCGGTGCCGACCTGGACCTGCGGGTCCGGTCGGCGCCGTCTTTTTACTGCTCTGTCTGGCGCGCGTCTGCGCGGCGACCGACTTTTCAGCTGACATCGTCGGCGGCAACGCAACCCCCGCCAAGGTCTACACGGCGAACGGCAAAGTCAGGATTGAAACGCCTGAAGCCGCCAGCGGCTTTTTCCTCGTCGACGGGGCGCTCGGCACAGCCGTGTTCGTACGCCCCAACCAGCAGATTTTTACCGATGCGCGGCAATCGAGCCGCCTCACGCGACTGTTCATTCCCGTGAACCCCGAAAATCCCTGCCTCCAATGGCAAGCCGCGGCACGCAACGCGGGGGTACCGAGTGCCGATGGTGAGTGGCACTGCGAAAGGGTCGAAGGGGGAAAGGCCGACGGCCATCCCATCACACAGTGGCGCGTCACGTCCCCGAATCAGGATTCCAGTCAATGCTGGATCGATTCGAGCCTGGGTTTTCCGGTCAGGGTGCGGCTGAGTGACGGCGCAACCTTTGCGCTCGAGAACATTCGGGTTGCGGCGCAGTCAGCGGACCTGTTTACGATTCCACCGGCCTACCGAAAACTCGACCCACAATCCCTGCTCGAGCGTATCAAACACAGTGACGTGTGGGTCGAATCACCTCAGTAATCTTGCGGTCGTGTAGCGTGGGCGCGGGTGTTACTTCGCCCCCGGGACCCGGTTCTTGTCGATTTTCACCAGTACAGTGTATTCGGGATCCACGAGTTGAATGATCGGTGCGTGCGCGTTCTGGGACACGAATTGGTAGGCATCCAACTCGGACATCCCCGACTTCCCGCGAACCCAGCCGATCATCGCCTTGAATGCCACACGCGCGGCATCCTCGAGCGGCCGGGCCGCACCGACAAACATGATTTCCCGCTCGTTTTCGATTCGTGGGATGGGTGTTTTAACACCCTTGGCCAGGGTGACGACGACATCGACGTTCATCGCGCCCTCAATGGCGGCACCGATGATTTCACCATCACCCATTGCGTAGTGACCGTCGCCGAATGAGAGGAGCCCGCCGGGCATGTTGACGCCGAGGTAGACGGTATTTCCGGCCCGGACTTCGGGGCAGTCCATGTTGCCGCCGAACGTGTCTGGAACGATCGTCGATCGCACCTCACCGGAAGCGGGCGCTACTCCCATGCACCCCAGGAAGGGTGCCAGCGGAACCTCCCAGGAACGCTTTCCATCTTTGGAGGTTGTGCGTGCCACACCGCGCTTTGCATCTACGTCATAGCGCCAGGTCGTCTCCGCCAATTCGGGGCCGAGGAGCG
>JAXDQF010000255.1:0-5296 GCA_034668025.1 Gammaproteobacteria bacterium
GGCGGCGGCGGGCGGGTGGATCTCGGGATCATGCGCTTGACCGACGAGGTCTGGCCGTCCGACAACACCGACCCATTCGATCGATTGAGCATCCAGGACGGGTTCACCTACGCTCATACGCCGGGAATCATGATGGCGTGGGTGACTGACTCGCCTAGCTGGGCCAACCAGCGCAGCACCTCCCTCGAGTATCGATTTCTCTCCTCCATGCAGGGATCCCTCGGCATCGGCGCTGATCTCACCCGCTGGAACGAGCAGGACTTCCAAACTGCCCAGCGACTGGTCTCCGAGTACAAGAGCATCCGCATGACCGTACAGCAGGGCCTTCTGTACCGGCTGATTTCGCCACGCGATGGCAGCCCATACTCTGTCACGCAGTCCGTTTCCTCCGACGGTCGGCAAGCCGTGCTGTTTGCGTTCCTGCACTCGAGCAGCATGGGCTATCCCTATCCCCGCATTCACCTGAAAGGCCTCGACCCGCAGGCACGGTATCGACTGCGCGTGCTGGCCGGGAAACCGGAAGCAGGCACGCCGGCGGAGGCGAGCGGCACTTATTGGATGTCTGAGGGGATCGAGCCGCTGCTCAAAGGGGACTTCCAGGCCGCCGCCATGGTCTTGGACCGACAGCCGCCGCGCTGACCGCGAGGACCGATGAGGGGGGTGTGAAGCCTCGACGGATCGATGCGGCCACGCGGATCGGTCTGACTGTGCTCGTCTCGAGCAAGCCAGATTCCCCGCGACCCGGCTCCTGCCGCAGGTTAGGATTCGGCGATTCCTCGGCGGAAGAACCGATGATTAACCGACTCCTACAGGTCGCCACGACTATCCTGATCGGCCTGTGCTGCCGGCCGGCACTGTGCGCCGCGGTCGCTGACAAATCCACTGGCGAGCAGCTATTCGAAAGCCACTGCTCGCGTTGCCACGAATCAGGGGTGCAGGGCGCTCCAATGAAGAGCCTCCTGCGCCAGATGACGCCCAACGCGGTGTACAACACACTCACGAAAGGCGCCATGAAGTTCCAGGCACGTGACATCCCGGATGCGGACCTTCGCCAGGTCGTGTTGTACCTCACCGGTAGGCAACCGACCGATAACGAGCAGCAGAGCTTCCTGGTCTGCAGGAAGAAATTGCGGCCGGCGAAAGATGATGACAGCCGGGTCAGCGAGGGTTGGGGTATCGACGCCGCGAATCGAAGGTTTGTCGACCGCAAGCGCGCCGGGATGTCGATCGCCGACCTCGGCAAGTTGAGGCTCGCATGGGCGTTCGCATTTCCGGATTCGGCGGGTTCCCGGTCGCAACCCGCGGTCGCGGACGGAGCCGCGTTTGTGGGCTCGCAATCCGGAGCGGTCTACGCATTGGATGCGCGGACCGGTTGCCTCTATTGGAAGTTCGATGCCGCTGGCGAAATCCGTGGGGCCATTATCTACAGGGCTGCAACCAGATTGTCACAACAGCCTGTTGTGTATTTTGGCGACGTATTCGCCAACGTATATGCGGTTGATGCACGCACCGGTAGTCAACTATGGCACGTCAGGGTCGACACGCACCCGGCAGCGCGCATTGCCGGCAGTCCGACGGTTTTTGGCGATCGCATCTATGTACCCCTCGGATCGTGGGGCGAAGAGCTTGCAGCGGCATCCCCTGACTACATCTGTTGCACCTTTCGCGGATCCCTGACAGCCATCCGGCGCGACAGTGGCGAAATCGTATGGCAGCGCTACACGATTCCAACTGCTGCTGTTGAACAGTACCGAAACTCACTCGGAAAGCCGCATCTGGGTCCTTCCGGCGCGGGCATCTGGAGCGCTCCTGCGGTGGATGCACGCCGCAGCTCCATTTACCTGACGACTGGAAACAACTATTCAGATCCGGTTGACGACAACAGTGATGCGGTATTTGCACTGGACCTGGCGACGGGCACCATCAAATGGAAGCATCAGATGTTTCCCAACGACGTCTACAATGATGGCTGCAGAACGCTCTATCACAATGAGCCAGACCTGGCGACCTGTCCGAGAAATCCCGGTCCTGATGCGGATTTCACTGCCCCGCCCGTGTTGGTATCGTTGCCGGACGGACACGACGTCCTGGTGGCGGGCCAGAAATCCAGCGACATCATGGGACTCGATCCGAACGATGGTCACATCATCTGGAAGTATCGCATCAGTCACGATCCCGCGCCCATGAGCGGGGGAGTGTGGTACGGGATGGCGGTCGAGGGCAACACCGTGTTTGTGCCAGTGATTGGAACCGACCGTGACACTTCAGTGCCCATGGGCCCGGACACTCCTTTGGATCGGATCTATAAATATTCAGCAGCGAACGGGTTGTACGCACTGGATGCCT
The DNA here is from genome assembly GCA_034668025.1 of Gammaproteobacteria bacterium. GTDB lineage: Bacteria > Pseudomonadota > Gammaproteobacteria > Steroidobacterales > Steroidobacteraceae > 13-2-20CM-66-19. The sequence goes on from JAXDQF010000255.1 coordinate 2,347, forward strand.
CGACCGGTGCAATCAAATGGTCCAGGACAGCCGACTCATGCGAACGGGCCGTCCAATGCAAAGGATTCCTCGCCGCTCCGGTCGCGATCAAAGGCGCCGTTTTTGCGGGCTCCATCGACGGCTACATCTGGGCATTCGATACCCGGACGGGAAAAACCCTGTGGAGCTTTGATACGGCCCGCGACTTTCCGGCCCTCGGTGCGAACACCGGCACTGGGGGTGCGATCTGGGGTGCCGGTGCCGTGTCGGTCGCAGATGGGATGCTCTTTGTGCACTCGACAGCCGCGAGGCCGAACAGTGTCCTGCTGGCGTTCTCAATTCATTGATCGCCGCACGTCACTGACAGGATTGCGGCTAGAGCTTGATGTAGATGCGCTTGCGGTCCATTGCGCAGGCAACGACCCAACAGCACAGCATGTACACAACCGCATATAACAGCGAGCCGGGCTCATCACCCGCCCATGGCGCGAAGCCAACCGCATACAGCCACTCAAACAGGCGTTCGGGGCCGATGTGAATAGTCTGGAGCACTATCTGTCCCGCCTCGGCGAGGAGGTAAATGACCAGCGTGTTCCGGCCGAACACTTCGAAGAAATACGTCCAGCGGCGCTGCGTCGTCTGGGGAACGACGCAGATCAGGATCGCAAGAACGCCAAGGTCGATGCCGATCGTGCACAACACAAAGGAACTGGTCCAGAGCTTCTTGTTGATCGGGAAGGCTACATTCCACCACAATGACAACGCTACGCAGATGGTTCCTAACAGTAACAGCCTGGCGACCGTAAAGCGGTTCGTACCGTGGTCACGTACGAAGCGCGCGGCCAGGTAGCCGGCAAGTACATTGACGATGGCGGGCAGCGTGCTCAAGATGCCTTCTGGATCGAAGGCGACGCCCTCACCGTGGTACATGTGCGTCTCGCCGAGCACCAGCTCATCGAGCTTGATCGCGGCATTACCGCCAAGCGAGTAGTCACCGAACGCGTACATCAGCGCCCAATAGCCGAGCAGCGCGCAGAAAGAAAAGCTGATCGCGCCAGCGCGTCCTGTGTAGTACACGATGAGCGCCGCTACCCCGTAGCCAAGAGCGATGCGCTGAAGTACCCCGAGGATTCGGGTCTGCGCAAGCGGCGTGAGAATGACGTGCCCGGTTGTGTCGACCGTGAAGAATGGAAACCAATAAAGCATGTAACCGCACAGGAAGATCAGAGCAGTGCGCGTTGCGACCTTGCGCAGCACTGCTGATTCGCCCAGAGCCGCGTACTTCTCGAGTGTGAAACTGAGCGCCGTTCCGACCACGAACAGAAACGTCGGAAACACCACGTCGGTCGGCGTGAGCCCGTTCCATGCTGCGTGCAGCAGCGGTGGGTAGGATCTGCCCGGACCGATCTGCATATTCACGACGATCATCACGGCGAGCGTGAGACCACGCAGCACATCGATCGCCCGGAAGCGGTGGACCGCAGGCCCCATTGCAACGCCCTCTCCCATGGGATGGTGCACTATCTCATGAGCGTGCCGACCTGAAACGCCCGGGGGTCTGACCGGTCGCCGCTCGAAATGCATCTGAGAAATTTGAGGGTCGGTGGAATCCCAATCGATACGCGATTTCTTTCAGCGGCAGGTCGGTCTGCAGTAAATAGTCTCGGGCTTTCGATACCTGCACGGACTTCAAATATCTTCCAATCGACTGGTTGGTTTGTTCGCGAAACAGCTTCGCGAAATAGCGTTCGCTGAATCCGCAGGCTGCGGCAATGGCGCAAACGCTTGGCGCCTCGTGTGTCAGCGCGGCGAGATATTCATCGATGATTCTGAAATGGCGCTGCAGCAAGCGCCCCCGTCCTTCGTGCGGTTCCCGCGACAGGACGGTGTGCGATCACTCGACGAGCATTGCCTGCCCGAGGGAGTCGAGCAGTGCCTCACTCACGAATCCAGGATGCAATGCCTCAGTCATGAGGCGTGTGAACAGCGCGGGTAGCAGTGGGCTGGCCGATTCTAGCCCCTGACCCGGTCGCAGCGACTCGTCCAGCGTATCGCTGGACGAGGGGTTTGTTCCTTACTATACTGTAAAAAGTAAGGAATACTGGAAGCTTTAATCGTGACTATTGATGCAACCCTGACCAGTAAAGGGCAAACCACCATCCCTAAAGAGATCCGGGACAGCCTGAATATGAAGGAAGGCGATCGAATGACATTCACCTTGCTTCCGGATGGCACGGTGTTGCTGCGCCTGAAAAACAAGTCAATATTGGATCTGGCGGGACGACTGCACAAAAAGGGCCGAAAAGCGTTGCCAGTTGAGGATCTGTCGCGCTGATGATTGGCTTGGACACGAATGTGCTCGTCCGCTTTCTGATTCGGGACGATGAGGAGCAGTTCGAGCGTGCATGCGACCTGATTCAAAGCGAGGCGCAGCGCGAAGAGTTCGTCTGTGTCAGCTTGGCGGTGTTACTCGAAACAGAATGGGTTCTGCGAAGCCGATACACGCTCGGCAAGGAAGAGATCCTGAGCACCTTCTCGGAGCTGCTGAGTGCCGGCGACATGCGTTTTGAGGATGAGCCTGCGATTGCACAAGCATTGTTTATGTGGAAGGACTCGTCCGCGCAGTTCGCGGACTGTCTGATCGGTGCACGCCACTGGGCGTTGGGATGCAGGGCCACCGCCACTTTTGACCAAGGGGCTCTGAAGGTACCGGGCTTCGTCGCGGCTTGAAGCGTCGCGTGTTGCCCGGGCAATCAAGGGCAGAGGGCCGCAACTCAGCTCTCCAAGTGCCAACTCGCCTCCACGGCGCCGGAACACCTGCGCGTGTCGATGCCGCGAATCTCCGTATCACTTTTGGAAACGATACGTTTCGATAGTTTCTATTTTTTGTTTTCGCGCAGGGCGATAACATTCTCGCCATGAAAGCAATCGCCCCAACACCGGAACAGACGTCGATGATCCAACGTCGACC
>JAXDQF010000256.1:0-3692 GCA_034668025.1 Gammaproteobacteria bacterium
CGACCCAAAGCCGCCCTTCGAGACCGAGATCCGGCGGCCGCTTCGCGCCATTCTTCAGCCGACCTCCGCCCGCAGTGCCTTCAGCGCCGCGTCGATCTGTGCCTCGCTGTTGAGTATGTGCGGGGAAAGTCGGAAGCCGTTGAAGTGTCGCTTCTCGCTCATCTTCACGATGACGCGGTGTTTGGCGAACAATGTGTCGCGCAATGCCATGCTATCGGTGTCGTCCGGCAGAACGCACGCGACGATCGCGGTGGCGGAGGGACCTGGTGGTGGACTGATGACGCGTAGCCTCTTGATCTGCGTGAGTTGATCGTACGCGCGGTTGCGCAATGCAAGGCCGTGCCGTTCGACTGCGGTCATTCCGATGCCTTGCATCCGCTCAATCGCAGCGCCGAGGCCGATCACGAGCGGTTGCGGGCCGACGCCGGCCGACTCTGCGCCGTAGCGGCGCCCGTCCTGCCATTGGATGGGTTGAATGGCCGTGCTCGCTTCGCTGCTGACGTACAACAGCCCAGTACCTTTCGGAGCCATCAGCCATTTGTGTCCGCTGGTCGCATAGGCATGGCAGCCGAGCGACTTTACGTTGACGGGTATTGCTCCTACCGCTTGAGCGCCGTCGACGACGCAGAGAATGCCGCGCTCCCTTGCCAACGCGCTGATCTCAGCGATGGGCATACGCAGGCCAGTGGCGGAAATGACATGGCTTACGCTGATCACGCGCGTGGCCGGCGTGATCGCTGCAGCGAAGCGGCGGACGATGGTGGCACTGTCATGTTCGTCGAGCGCAATTGGGATTCGATCGACGACGACACCGTGGCGTTGCGCGATGTATGCCCAGCACAAGCTGCCACCGTCGTGCTCGCGGTCGGTTGTCAGGACGCGTTCCCCGACAGTCCAGCGCATGCCCTGGGCCACGATGCTCATCGCGTCGGTCGTGCATCGAGTGATCAACAATTCGTTCGGCTCGCAGCCGAGAAAACTTGCTGCGCGATTGCGTGCCCGCTCGGCTGCCGACAACACGGTGTTCTCGGCATTGCCGTACGCCATGAGCACGGGACTGGATTCGAGCTCGCGCCAGGCCGCAAGCGTGCGATCGAGCACCACTCGCGGCGTTGCGCCGAGAGAAGCTGTGTTGAGGTGGATCAGGCCTGGGGCCAACAGATACTCCGATGAGATGCCTGGTCCTGCCGGCGCGAGCGAAGATGCGGTGCCGAAGTTGTTCGGTTCCACGGCTGCGTGGGCGAAACTTCCGATCGACGCGGCGCCTAACCCTGCGATGAACCGGCGACGCGAATCTGTTGCACCGGACGTCATGCGCCGGCGTTTATTGGTCGTCACTGTCTGTCGAACACGAGTACCTGCGAGAACGCCTGACCTTTTCTGTTTGCACCCTCGTCGGTGATGGTCAGGACTTTGCCATCTGGCGAGACGGTGCGCACGGCAATGCCCACAGTCTTGCCGTCTCGTTTTTCCTCCGACTTGACGGTCCGAGCATCGATACGCACGGCGTTCAAGGTGTCGTAGCTTCCCGAGCCGGGCATCGGATAGTCATTCCCGTCATATTTGTAGGTGTAGCTCACCTGCATTTTCTCGCCGTTGGCATCAATGCCCGTCCAGGTGACCGCAATTCCGGCCGGCGCGCTCCGGTATACGCGGATCTGGCTCCGCCAGCCGGGGCCAGGAATGAACTTCGATTTCTCCACATTCAGCTTCCAGGTTCCCAGGACCGGATCGTCGGGGGCTGCCGAATGTGCTACCGACAGCACTAGTCCGAAAATGGCCCCGAAGACCAAGGCTAGAAAGCGTGAGTTCACAATGTCTCTCCTGAACGAGTCACCAGGTTGCCTGCAACGCGACGATAGCAGCAGTTGCCAACCGGATCGACTTCGCGAGTGCCAACCTCGCTTCAGGGCGTAAACTGACTTGCGATCGGAATCGAATCGGATTGGGGAGCCAAGAGAATGTCGACCGCGCTTGATCAGCGAACAGGGCCGTACGCGGCCCTGCTGCTGAGAGTGATGCTAGGTGTCCTGTTTATTGCGCACCTGTACTGGAAATTCTTCGTACTTGAGGGCGGCATTGCTCGGTGGTGGGGAGACTTCGCGACAAACGGGTATCCTTGGTTCGTACCGTACTACGTCATCTCGGCGGAACTCGTCGGCGCGCTTTGCCTCATTCCTGGCTTCTACGCACGTTGGGCAGCGCTGTACGCGGTCCCGATGATGCTCGGCGCAGCGCGCTTCTGGTCGCTACGCAAAGGTTTCTACTTCGCTGCGGCTGGCAGCGAGCTACCGGTTGTCTGGAGCGTCATGCTGATCGTTCAAGCACTGCTTGGCGACGGCATCTGGGCTGCGAGACCCTCAACCTTCCGGCTGCGGCGCGCTTGGCGGGTCACCGACATTCCGTCGACGCATGGAGGCTTCCGAAACTCATGAAGATCGTTGCGTGCCAGAGCCATTGAGGAGACCGGTCGCAATCGTTTCGACCCAGAGTGAACGTTCGCGGACGTCCGGGGGCGTCTCGAGCTGGCGCGGCTCCTGAGCAGCGGATAATGTGGGCGCTCCATGAAGGTCTCGACTTCGCCTGTGTCGAGCGAGAAGAAGCATCCAGAAGATGTCAGCTACGGGCGCAACTCAGCATGCACGCCAAGGGCGGTCTCCATGTTACGCAGTGTAATCGCGGCGATTGCCATCACAATTATGGTGCCGAATATCGGTCACGCTCAGAGTTCCTCGAGCGTTGGCCAGAAAGCTATTCTCGTCACGGGTGCCAGTATGGGTATCGGCCGCAAGCTCACGGAGCAGCTCGCAGCCGATGGTACTTCATATACGCGGCGGCTCGCAAAGATGCCGATCTGCCGGCTCTCGCGACAATCAAGAACGTGCAAGGCGTGCGGCTCGACGTGACGCATCCCGATGACATCGCCGCTGCCGTGGAGACGGTTACGAAGGGCGGCCGCGGTCTGTACGCACTCGTCAACAATGCCGGCATCGGTTCCGCTTCGACATTGAAGGAAACACCACCCGAAGAGTTTGCCAGCATGATGGCCGTGAACGTGACGGGGCCCTATCTCATGACCAAGGCGTTCGCGCCGCTCATCGTTGCCGCGAAAGGCCGCATCATCAACATTGGCTCTATCAGCGGCCTGCTCAGCAGTGCGAACCTCGGCCCGTACCAGATGAGCAGGGCTGCCGTCGAGACTTTCACGGACGTGCTTGCCAGGGAACTGGCGTCCTCCGGCGTGCATGTGAGTATCGTCGAGCCCGGCAGTTACAACTCTGACATCCTCAAGAATGCAGTCAGGAGAGCTGGCATGAACGCCGATGTCGCAGACCGCTCGAAATTGAAGGAGGCCGACGAAGTAGTAGCCGCAACGAAGGCTGCACTTTTCGAGCCGCGTCCCAAGCGGCGCTACATGGTCGTTCCCGACGGTGAAAGTGCAGAGATTACGATCAGGGCGCAGCTTGAGAAGCTCGTTCAGGTGAACGAAGGCCAGCCCTACACCTACAATCGCGCGGCGCTCATCAAGATGCTCGACGAGGCACTCGCCGGGGCGAGGCCAATGCAGCCACTCACCGAGGGACGCCCGCCGCCAACCCGGCATTGAGGCGCGCAGATAGTCAGCTCAACCGTTGAGAGTCCGCTGTCGGCAGACTGGGGTGTCCACAATTTCCGGTGGCTGCTTCTGGCCG
>JAXDQF010000257.1:0-17557 GCA_034668025.1 Gammaproteobacteria bacterium
CGCACCGGGCCAAGCACCTGCCGCATCAGCTGTCCGGTGGTCAACAGCAACGCGTGGCAATTGCCCGTGCGCTCGTTGCGGAACCTAAGCTGATCCTTGCAGACGAGCCTACGGGAAACCTCGACACCGAAAATGGAACCGCCGTCATGTCGCTGTTGACCGAGATCAATGGCAACGGGACTACCGTGGTCATGGTGACTCACTCGCTCGTGCACGCGGGGTACGCGAAGCGGACCGTCAAGCTGCTCGACGGGCGGGTCGTCAGCGAAACGTTGTTGGCAGCGTAGTCGGGCCGCGATGCTCTCGAGCTACTTTGCTGCCGCTTGGCGCGCATTCCTGCGCGATCGGCTGTACGCCATCATCAATATCATCGGGCTGGCGATCGGCCTCTCGGCCGCGCTGCTCAGCGGACTGTATGTACGCAATGAGCTGACCTTCGAGCGCTTCCTGCCTGGCTACGACCACATCTATCGCATCTCGGCCGGCTTTGCCGCGCCTGGCTCCCCGATGAGCCCGGTCGACCCCACGCCGCCTGATGTGGCGCCCTGGCTGATAAACCATATGCCGTCTATAAAGCCGGTGGCACGTATGAGCGCCGGTACTGATGTGGTCATTCGTGTTGGACAGGTTGATACGCTGGAGCACATAGTCTGGGCGGATCCGGCCTTCTTCGACATATTTCGATTTCCAACAGAGCAGGGCGATTTGCTGCGGTCGTTGGAACGGCCGGACGGGATCGTACTGACCCGCTCGGTTGCACGCCGCCTGTTCGGGCGTGATCGAGTGGTCGGCGAAACTCTGGAGCTCGACCACGAGCATACGTTGCGTGTTGCCGCTGTCATCCAGGACCTGCCGTCCACGACGCATCTCGGTTTCTCCATCATCGGCTCCGCTCGGGCCGAATTCAGCACGCTCAGAATGTTTGACCAGGCCGCTGCCAACGTACGCAAGCCGTGGGATACGAATACTTACTTTCGCCTCGGTCCCGGCGTGCCGCTCGCAAGCGTGCGCGCGGCGCTCGATGCATTCATCAGCGAGCAGCGTGCCCTCCCACGTAAACACAACGGAATGCAGTTGTTCCTCCCCGTGATGCCCATCAGTGCCATCCATCTGGCGCCTCCTGGCGCCGCCGCGATGCGGGCGCGCGGCAGTCTCGAGATGATCTATGCCATCGGCGCCGTTGGAATGTTGATCCTTGCCGTATCGATAATCAACTTCATCAACCTGTCGACCGCGCGCGCGGCGCGCCGCAGGATCGAAGTGGCGGTTCGCAAGGCGCTGGGCGCCACGCAGGGTCAGCTCATCGCCCAGTTCATGGGTGAGGCAGGGTTGTATGTCGTGCTCGGCGCAGCGCTGGCCGCCTGTCTGATTGAGCTCGTGTTGCCTGCGTTCAATCGCCTGTCCGGCACCGATTTCACCTTTGACTACTGGCACCATCCCATGCTGCTGCTGTGGATCGGTGGGTTGACGCTCGTGGCGGGATTGGTGGCCGGTGCCTACCCGGCCGCGCTGCTGGGGTCGGTAAAGCCGGTGGCTGCATTGAAAGGCGGTCCGATCCAGGCTGGCGGAATGCTGCGCAGCCTGTTGGTGACCGCACAGTTTGCCGTCTTGATCGGGCTGTTGTGCACGATCATCGTCGTCTTTGAGCAGATCTCGTTGGCCGCAGAGGCGGTGGCGCAGCTCGATACACGCGGAGTGTTTGCGATCAAAACGGAGTGCGGCCGGTTTTCCGCCGATCGGGTGCGTACGCTGCCCGGGGTGGTAGCGGCGGCGTGTTCGGAAAGCGCTCCCCTGGGTTTCGTAAAACGACACAGCTACGGATCGGTCCACGCTGGAACCAGTGCCTTCTTTCGCAAGGAGATCGTCGACAGCGGATTTTTCGAAGTGTATGGCCTGAAGCCCTTGGCGGGACGGTTGTTTCTCGCCGACCGCGCCGCGGACGCGAATGCCGTCATCATCAATGCCACCGCCGTCGGCCGTTTTGGATTTCCTTCCGCAAGCGCAGCGATCGGTCAGTTTCTGACACTGGGAGATGACTCCGAGGCGGCATCGCAGATCGTGGGTGTCATTCCCGACTTTCCCTTGGAGACGGTGCGCAGTCCGATCGAAGCCACCGTGTTCGCAATGGGCGGCAGCGCGTACCAGATGCTCAATATCAAAACCAGCACAGCGGATCAGGGTCGCGCTCTCGACTCCATTCGCGACCTGTGGAAGCAGCTGCAGCCGTTTCGGCCGCTGTCGCTGTTTCCAATTGATCAGGCGCTGCGTGATTTCTACGCCGACCTGGTCGCCGAGGCGACGGTGTTCGGTGCCTGCTGTGCTGTTGCGCTGTTGCTGGCCTGCACGGGCCTGTTTGGTTTGGCGTCCTTCGCGGTCGAGCGCCGCACCAAGGAGACCGGAATTCGCAAGGCAATGGGGGCGGGCCGGGCCGACATTCTGCGCCTGTTGTTCGGCCAGCTGACATTGCCGGTTCTGGAGGCCAACCTCGTCGCGTGGCCGGTTTGCTACTTCGTGCTGCATCGCTGGCTGGCGGGGTTTGCCTACCACGTCGATTTGGGCGCGGAAGTGTTCCTTGGCTCCGGCCTCGCGGCTGTACTGGTTGCCTGGGTTACGATCTGCGCACAGGCGTTTCGCCTCGCTGCCGTGCGACCCGTCGCATCGTTGCGTTATGAGTAAGATTGGCCGCTGTTGTGTTCCGTAACTGCCTGGCAGCTGCGCTTCGCGCCTTTGCGCGCAGCGGGCTTTATTCCGCGATCAGTGTGTTCGGATTGGCGATTGGCCTGGGCGCGGCCATTCTGGTCGGATTGATCGCCCGCAACGAGACCCGCTACGACCATTTCCTGCCAGGCTACGAGCGCATTTATCTCGCGGGAGCGATGCTGATACCGACCGGGCATCCCGTGCTGTTCGACGCGGGGACTCCAAGTTGGATCAGCGCCGCGATGGCGCCCAGATTCGCCGCAATCGAGGCAATCACGCGCGTCTCGCTTCAGGAAGTCCGACTGAAACGCGGGGGCGTCGAAGCACAGGAGAATATCTATTGGGCGGACCCCAATGTCTTTGACGTCCTGCATTTTCCCACCCTTGCCGGAAATCTGCAGACAGCCTTGCGGCAGCCTGACAGTATCGTAGTGACGAGATCCGCCGCCAGGAAGTACTTTGGGCGTGATGCCCCGTTGGGCGCGGCCATCCTGTTGAATGACGCTCATCCGATGAAAGTCACCGCTGTGATTGCGGACCTGCCGGATCACAACACGCAGTTTGAGTCCGGCGTGTTTGCCAGTGGTACTTCTTCCTACTCGCGATTGACGCACCTGGACAACGATCCGGGGAACCGGCCGGACAGTACAGGTATCGGCCTTTCGGTACGAACGTACCTGCGACTGTCAGCGATTGCATCGGTGGAGCGGCTCCAGGCGGCGATGCCTGAATTCCTCGAGAGTGTGCGGCCGGGCAGATTGATGCCCGCAGGCGTGCGTGCGTCGCTGAGGATCATGCGAATAGATCAGGTGCATCTTTCCGCCGACCTGAATCCAGGCGTGGCGAGTCGATTGATCATGATTGTCATCGTCGGCGCGCTGATCCTGGTGATCGCGGCTGTCAACTTCATCAATCTGACAACTGCACGGGCCGCCCGCCGTGCGCTCGAGGTGGGTATACGCAAAGCCTCTGGCGCGGGTCGCTGGCCTTTGATCGCACAGTTCCTGGGTGAGTCGGTGCTCTACACGTCAATCGCTGCCGTTCTGGCCATCATGGGCGTGGAGCTGCTGCTGCCGGCGGTCAATTCGTTTCTGCAAACCGGCGCGACTTTCGCCTGGTGGCGCGAGGCGGCGCAATTGGCTTGGATAGCGACCGGAGCACTGCTCCTGGCGCTACTCGCCGGCAGCTACCCCGCATGGGTACTGTCAGCGTTTCGGCCTGTCAATGTTCTCAAAGCCCGGTCCGTCGGGTCGCGGGCCAGTCTCCCCAGACTGCTGTTGGTAGGCGCGCAGTTTGCCATTTTGATCGGACTGGTGATTGCAGCAGGCGTGGTCTACGAGCAGCGGATCTATGCAACGCACGCGGCTTTGCGGGTCAACGCCGACCAGATTCTCGTCATCAGGACCCAATGTGGCCACTCGCTCGAGGACCGGCTGAGAAACCTTCCCGGGGTGCTCGGCGTGGTGTGTTCCGATCAGTCGTTGCTGACCGGGGCGGTGTTTGGCAACTACGAGCTACGGGATGGGAGCACCACTGCCATTGATATTTACTCGGTTGAGCCGGGGATTTTCGCCTTGTTGGGGCTCGAGCCGGTCGCCGGGCGGATTCCGCCGGTCTCCCGGTCGGCAGCGGGTTTCGTCATCAACGAAACCGCGGCTCGCCGACTGGGTTTTCCGTCGGCTGACGCCGCCATTGGACAATTCCTCCCCGTCACCAACGGTACACCGATTCCAACCGCGGCGATCGCCGCCGTCACCCCGGATTTCGCCATCAACGCGGTCGATCGAGCTGTACGGCCATCAATGTACCTGCCGTTCGAGGAGGGCAGCCGCGTGGCCAACATGGCAGGCAACACGCTCGTGAACGTCAAGCTGACCGGCCGCGACATTCCCCGGACGCTGATCGCGATCGACCAGCTGCTGACTGCGACCAACCCCAAAGCTCCCATTAACCGCCAGTTCCTCAACGACTACATACAAAGCCTCTATGTATCGGTGCAACGCCAGGAACAGGCTCTGGCCATCAGTGCAGCCGTGGCAGTAGTCATTGCCTGCCTCGGTCTCGTGGGACTGTCGGCCTCCATGGCGGAGCGGCGAACCAAGGAAATCGGCATCCGCAAGGCAATGGGCGCCAACACCAGTGACATCCTGCGCCTGTTGCTGTGGCAGTTTGCGCAACCCGTTCTAGGGTCGATCGTCATCGCGTGGATCATTGCAGGCGCCGTCATGAATCGCTGGTTGCACGGCTTCGCCTATCACGTCGAGCTGGATCCGTGGCTGCTGCTTGCCGCTGCCGGGGCAGGGCTCGCTATCGCACTGTCCACGGTGGGAGCCCATTGTTATCTCATCGCCCGCGCGCGGCCGGTCGCGGCGCTCCGGTACGAATAGGCGGTTTGTGATGTTTCGCAGTTATCTCATCGCAGCACTACGCAATCTCGCACGCAACAGGCTGTACGCCGCGATCAACATTGTCGGGCTGGCCGTCGGCTTTGCCGCGGCCATCCTGATAGCGCTGTTCGTGCGCGACGAGTTGAGCTTCGACCGCTTCTGGCCGGACTACCAGCGTGTGTACATGATATCGATGGATCTGCGCGTGCCGGACATGGCACCCTGGCGGTATGATGGTGCGCCCGGAACCCTACCGTCCCTGCTGAAACCCAAATTGCCCGCAGATGCTCTGATCGCGCGTCTGATGGAAGAGACGCATGCGCTGCGCCGTGGAAGTTTCGAAGACAATGAGGATGTTGTGTGGGTGGATCCGGACATGTTGTCGATCCTGAGACTGACCCCCATCGCGGGCGATCCAGCCGCGGCAATGCGGCGGCCTGATGCGCTCGTGCTGACTCGCTCTGCCGCTCATAAATATTTCGGCGATGCGCCCCCGCTCAATCAAACACTCGAGCTCGACCGGTTGCACGTTCTACGTGTGGCTGCTGTCGTCGAGGACATACCGGTCAATTCTCACTTCAAAGCGAACGTGTTTTCTTCCGGTCTCGCAGCATTCTCCGGCCTCACTCAATTTGACGAGAAAGCTTCCAAAGGCAAGGCGCAGGGTATCGGCGCGGATATTGGTGTCTATCTCGAGCTTACCCCGCGCGTTGATCCGGCGTTGGCGCGCTCGCAACTGCTCAGCGCGACCCGCGAGTTCCTGGAGTCGATCGGCGGCCACGACCTGGATTTGAGGCTGACCCTGCTCCCCATCGCTGACATCCATCTGAGCGCACCGGCTGCCGGAATGAAGCCGCGGGGCAGTCCGGGACTGCTGTACGCCATCAGCCTCATCGGCGTGCTGATAGTTGTCGTCGCAGGTATCAACTTCATCATTCTGATGACCGCGCGCTCGGGGCGACGTGCAGTCGAGATCGGAGTCCGCAAGGCCGCCGGCGCGCGCTTCCAGGATCTCGCGTTGCAGTTCGTCGGCGAGTCGGTGGTGTATTGTCTGCTTGCGATGTTCATCGCGCTGGCGCTGGTTGAGCTGCTGTTGCCCGCGTTCAATGATTTCCTGCAGCGCAGTATCTCATTCAGCTCCTTACCGCTGTCCCGGCAGGACCTCGCCGGATGGGGCCTGCTGCTGCTGTTGGCCACCGGCACAGGCACCTGTGCAGGCTTCTACCCCGCGGCGGTGCTGGCGCAATTCAGGGCGGCCAATGTTCTCAAGGGCAGTCTGAATAGCGAGGTTGGCGGGACCTCCGTCCGCCACGTTCTCGTTGTGTGCCAATTCGCCGTGTTGATCACGCTCATACTGGCAACGGTCGTCGTCTACAGCCAGGTGCGATTCGCCCTCAAACAGGGATTGCGGCTGGAAAAGGACCAGGCGGTGACAATTGAGACTGCTTGTGTTGGGCCGTTTGCCGCGGAGGTCCGGCGTCTGCCCGGCGTGCGCGATGCGGCCTGCTCGGAAGATCTGCCGATTCACGCCCACAGTGCGGGTAGCGGGGCTCGTGCGTCGACGGGGAAGGTGACAGACGTATTCAACGTCGCGGTTGCTCCGGGATTCTTCGAGTTGTATGGCCTGCGTCCCGTTGCCGGCCGGTTCTTTTCGCGGGAGCGGCCGTCGGACAATGGCATCGTGGCGTTAGATGACGCTTTCATTGGTCCGGTGGTTATCAACGAGACAGCCGTGCGCAAATTGGGGTTCGCGTCACCCGCAGCTGCTGTTGGTCAGGCGCTGATGCATCCCATCGGCCCGCACACGACGCGTAGCGACACTTCGCCCATCATTGGAGTGGTGCCGGATTTTCCCTCGGTCTCCGTCCGTGAGCCCGTCGATGCGCTGGTATTTCATACCGGGACAGGTTTGTTTCACTTCCTGAGTGTGAAGCTGGGCGGCGCGCGGATCCCGCAGACCCTGGATGCGATTGACAGGCTGTGGGCACGGTTGGGGGAGCCGCGGCCGATTGCGCGGGTGTTTGTGGATCGATATGTACAGAACCGGTATGCCGATGACCTCCGCCAGGGACAGATGTTTGCCGGTTTTGCGTTGGTAGCATTGTTGATTGCCTGTCTGGGTCTGTTCGGTCTGTCAGCGTTTACCGCCGAGCGTCGGACGAAGGAAATTGGAATCCGTAAGGCCATGGGGGCCGGGCAGGGCGCCATGGTGCGCATGCTGCTGTGGCAATTCACGCGCCCGGTGTTGTGGGCCAACCTGGTCGCATGGCCCGTGGGCTATTGCATCATGAGCCGGTGGTTGCAGGGTTTCGCGTACCGGATTGATTTGTCATGGTGGATGTTTGTTGCGGCCGGTAGTGTTGCAGTCTCCATCGCGTGGCTCACCGTGTCCGCGCACGCATTCGCCGTTGCGCGGGCCCGGCCGGTTGAGGCGTTGCGTTACGAATAGGGGCCGGATTTAGCCCTTTTTTACGTGTCCCGTGCATGTGGGGTGCGTGAATTACCTGACATGACTCGACTTATTGCCGCGGAAGTTGCATACTCGGGCCCATGCTGAATCCAGGTTTCAAGCCCGCGACCCTGCTTACCGTGCCGTATCGGCACACAGGTTGCTCTGCCCTGGAAGGCCCCGCCATTTCGGTGTCTGGCCGGCAAATCTTGCTTGGTACGTTGGTCAGCTAGACGTTGCTCGTGAGCGCATTGCGCTCGCGATCCTAAACGCTTTTGCGATCGGCCTGTGCGTAATCGAAAGGGCCGATCGTGACCACCTACGTTGAGCTGCCATGCATCATGTCAATCCATGTTCCTGATATCGATACCTTTACGCGCGCGCATCCCGACACCCAGTTCGTGGATGTGTTGCTCCCCGACCTGCTGTCAACACCCCGCGGCAAGCGGCTGAAAATCGATGCGTTGCCGACGGTGTATGCCGGCGCGTTCCGACTTCCGGGCTCCATCTTCGCGATGGATGCCCTCGGCAACACAATCGAGGCAACGGGCCTCGGATTCGACGATGGCGACGCCGATCGTTCGTGCATCCCCGTTCGCGACTCCCTCGTTTGCGCTCCCTGGATGGATGAAAGTGTTGCACAGATCCAGGTCAGTATGGCTGACCACGACGGCAAGCCCTTTTTTGGCGACCCGCGCCACGTGTTGGGGCAGGTCGTCAATCGATTCACCGAGCTTGGATTGCGGCCGGTAGTGGCGCTCGAAGTGGAGTTCTACGTTGTTGATCCACGCAGAACGCGCCAGGGCGGGATTCGCCCCGCCGCAGCGCCCGGCAAGTCGGCGCGCCGGTCCGGCAAACAGATCAACTCAATGGCGCGCATCGAGGAGCTCTCCGCCATACTCGCTGAGATCAGCCGGACTTGCGAGATCCAGAATGTGCCCGCCACGAGCATGCTTGCCGAAAGCGGGCCCGGCCAGTACGAGGTCAATCTGCGTCACGTCGCTGATCCGTGCCTCGCATGCGATCACGTCATCAGATTGAAGCGCATCGTGCGTGGGGTGTTTCTCAAACACGGGCTGCATGCGACCTTCATGCCGAAACCGTACGCCGACGAGCCCGGGAGCGGCACGCATATCCACGTCAGCCTGTTGCAGGACGATGGCCGGAATCAATTCGCGTCGGAGAGTCTGGAACCCAACGAGAGTTTGCGCCACGCCATCGGCGGTCTGGCCGCGACCATGGCGGATTCGATGCTGGTTTTCGCTCCCACTGCGAATTCGTATAAGCGCTTCCGGCCCGAATGCTATGTACCCATGAGCCCCACCTGGGGACTCAACAACCGGGGTGTTGCGCTACGCATTCCCGCAGACACAACGGAGAATCGTCGCGTTGAGCACCGTGTTGCCGGCGCCGACGTGAATCCGTACCTGCTCGCCGCTCTCGTTCTTGCCGGGGTTCACAAGGGAATTACCCGGAAGATCGAGCCGTGCGATCCCGTCAGTGGTAACGCCTATCGTGATTGCCCTGACGCTGAAGTATTGCCCACGAATTGGTACGAATCCGCGTTGGCTTTCGAGCGCAGCGCCTTCGTCAAAGAATATCTCGGTCCCGACTTCCAGCAGCTGTTTGCCACGAACCGGCGCGCCGAGTTGCGAGCGTTCGACAATCAGGTCACGCCGCTCGAGTATGACTGGTACCTGATGGCCGGCTGAGCCGGGCATTTGCGGAAAAATATAATGACACAGACTCCCTTGATCGCTCCCCGCAGCACCCGTGAGTGGCAGGCTGCCGATTCGCAACACTACTTGCATCCCTTCACGGACTTCAAGGCGTTGGCCGCGCATGGCGCGCGGATCATCACGCGTGCCGAAGGCGTCTACCTGTATGACTCCGAAGGTGAGCGCATCCTCGATGGAATGTCGGGCCTCTGGTGCGTCAACATCGGTTACGGTCGAAAAGAGCTCGCCGAAGCAGCTTATCGGCAAATGCTCGAGCTGCCTTACTACAACAGCTTCTTCAAGAGTGCCCACCCGCCTGCAATCGAGCTCGCGGGGCTGCTTTCGGAAGTGACCCCACCGCAGTTCAAGCGGGTGTTTTATGCGGGCTCGGGGTCCGAAGCCAATGACACAATCGTGCGAATGGTGCGCCGCTACTGGGATGTCTGCGGCGAACCCAACAGAAACATCATCATCAGTCGCGATAACGCCTACCACGGAAGCACGATGGCTGCCGCAAGCCTCGGTGGAATGAAGCCGATGCACGAGCAGGGTGGTTTGCCCATACCGGGTATCGTCCACATCGAGCAGCCCTACTGGTATGAGAACGGCGGTGACCTCTCACAGGAAGAGTACGGAATAAAGGCCGCGCAGCGACTGCAGGAGAAGATTGAGCAGTTGGGTCCAAAGAATGTGGCGGCTTTCATCGGCGAGCCCATCCAGGGGGCCGGTGGCGTGATCATTCCGCCGGAAACCTACTGGCCCGAGATTCAGCGGATCTGCGATCACTACGGCATCCTGTTGGTAGCGGACGAGGTGATTTGCGGTTTCGGCCGCCTGGGCCACTGGTTTGGCAATGAACGGTTCGGATTCAGGCCCGATCTCATGACCCTGGCCAAGGGCATCACCTCCGGTTATCAGCCGCTGGGCGGCGTGATGGTGGGCGACCGTGTGGCGGATGTTCTGATTGACAAGGGCGGCGAGTTTCACCATGGATTCACGTACTCCGGTCATCCGGTCGCTTGTGCTGTTGCCGTGTGCAACATCGGTATCTTGAAAGCCGAGGGCATCATCGAGCGCGTTCGAACCGACACCGCGCCGTATCTGCAGAAGCGGTGGCGCGAGTTGGCGGAGCATCCGTTGGTGGGCGAGGCGCGGGGCGTGGGGTTTATTGGTGCCTTGGAGCTCGTTGCGGACAAGGCAACTCGTCGGTTCTTCCCTGGGCGCGGCGATGTCGGGTTGATCTGCCGCGATCATTGCTTCAGCAATGGGCTCGTGATGCGCGCCGTTCGCGACACAATGGTGATGGCACCGCCTTTGGTCATGGAGCGGGCGCAAATCGACGAGCTCATCGAGAAGGCGTGGCGCTGCCTCGATTTGACGGCCCGCGACCTGAAGAACTGATACGCGGGTCACACGCGCCGGGGACCCATTCCGAGCGTCCCTGGGCGCCCGTGGTATTCTGCGGGCCGCCATGCGAGTCTTCTTAGCCATCATTGGCGCGATCGCCGGACTCAGTCTGGCCAGCGGCTCACACGAGCTGTTCGGCATCGCCCTGGGTGCCTTCGCGGGCTTCGCTGCCGGTGAATTCAGCGCGCTGCGAGTGAAGCTGAAAGCGTTGGAAGACGAGTTGGTGGTGTTGCGCAAGTCAGTGGCGCAACAGGCCCGCCGCGACGCTGAGTCAATTGCCGCCGCGCGCGACCCCGAGTCAACCGTGTCGGCGCATCCGACATCGACACAATCCGGCACCCCGCCTTCCGCTGGCGCTTGGGAGCCCTATGGAGTTGCGTCGAACAGCGGGCCTGGGGCCGCGCCACCCAACTCAGCGACCGCGGCCTCGCAACCCCCTGGGCCGGCGCCCGCATCCGCGTCGGCGTCGGCAGCCAACACACCGAGCGCGCCAGCAACCGCCGGGGCCGCGTCGGCAACGGGCGCCCCGAGGACCAACATGCCGGGCGCACCAGCAACCGCCGGCCCAAGCACCTCCACCGCGTCGCCCCGGCCAGCTACCAGCACCTCCGGCCCCGGCGCCGGCCCCACCGACACTACCGGCCCTCGCTACAGCAACCAAGCCCGCCGCGAAGACGCCGTGGACGCGGCTGTCCGCATCGTTCGCGACTACTTCACTGGCGGCAACACACTAGTCCGCGTGGGCATCATCATCCTTTTCTTCGGCGTGGCGTTCCTGCTTCGCTACGCCGCCGAGCACTCCCACGTCCCAATCGAATTCCGCCTGTCAGGTGTGGCGCTGGGTGCAATCGTGCTGCTCGTGTTGGGTTGGATACTCCGGACAAAGCGGTCCGGCTACGCGTTGGCCCTGCAGGGCGGGGCGGTTGGAATACTCTATCTCACGGTCTTTGCCGGCCTCAAAATCTACTCAGTACTGCCGCCAGGTGCGGCATTCGTGTTGCTGGTCGTCGTGGCCGCCTTCTCAGCGGCGCTGGCGGTGTTGCAGAATTCCCAATCGTTCGCCTTTCTGGCCGTCAGCGGTGGGTTTCTGGCTCCCATTCTCGCCTCAACAGGGCAGGGCGATCACGTCGTCCTGTTCAGTTACTACGCCATCCTGAACGGCGGCATCCTGGCGATCGCCTGGTTCAAAGCCTGGCGCCCCCTCAACCTGCTGGGGTTCCTGTTCACGTTTGTTATTGGCACAGCCTGGGGCGTCCTGAGTTACGAGCCGCGTTTGTTTGCCAGCACCGAGCCCTTCCTCATCCTGTTCTTCCTCTTCTACGTGGCGCTGGCGATCCTTTTTGCAACTCGTCAGCCGCCCGAGTTGCGAGGCTACGTTGACGGCACCTTGGTGTTTGGCACACCGATGGTGGCGTTTGGTCTGCAGTCAGCGATGCTGCACGATAGCAGGTTCGTACTCGCGTTCAGCGCGCTTGCCGTCAGTGCCCTGTACCTGGCGATCGCCACGGTGCTGCACAGAAGCAGGCAGGCGTCGCAACGCCTGTTGGTCGAGGCCTTCATGGCGCTCGGTGTGCTGTTCCTGACGTTGGCCGTGCCGCTGGCTTTGGATGGCCGCTGGAGCGCTGCGACCTGGGCGCTCGAGGGGGCCGCGCTCGTTTGGATTGGCTGTAAGCAGGATCGCCGTCTGCCGCGAGCCTTCGGCGCGTTGTTGCAAATCGCAGGCGGCGTGATTTTCTGTTTTGACATCGACGCACCTCATGGCACGGTGCCCATTCTCAACAGCGCCTTTCTCGGTGGTGCGATGGTCAGCGCGGCTTCTGTTTTCTCCGCCGCAATGCTGGAGCGCCACCGCGAGCGACTGGTTCCAGGTGAGACCGCCCTCGCACCCGTGCTGTTCTTCTGGGGCGTATTGTGGTGGTTGTTCAGCGGCCTCACTGAGATTCAACGCCACGTACCGGGCCTGCTGCGCAACGCAGCCGGACTGCTGCTGATGGCCGCGACAGCCCTCATCTCGAGTGAGTTGCAGCGGCGCGCCCGGATCAGCTTCGCCCGGTATTCCGCCATCGGCTTGTTACCCGCGATGATGTTCTACGCGGTGCTGGCCGTTCTGGAGTTCCAGCATCCGTTCGCCAATGCCGGCTGGCTGGCGTGGCCCTTGGCGTTCGCTGCCTTCTACTTTGTGTGCAAGCGTCACGAGGGCGAGCCGCGATCCGCAGTGGCAAACGCGTTGCATGTGGGCTCGATGTGGCTGCTGACCGCCCTCGTCAGCTGGGAGTTCTCGTGGGCCATCAACAAAGGTGTTGCTGGCGGCGGCTCCTGGCCCATCATCGCATGGGCACTCGTGCCCGCGATTACCTTGTTTGCATTACCGCGATTGGCCCGGCGAATCCATTGGCCAATCGAGGTCCATCGCGAGGCCTATGTGGGCGTCGCAGCCGTTGGGCTGGCGTTGTATCTCGCACTCTGGAGTGTCAAAACCAACGTCACGCTTCCCGGAGACCCGTACCCGCTGCCTTTCGTGCCGTTGTTGAATCCACTGGACCTGGCAGAGTTTTTTGTTCTCCTGGTGTTGCTGCGATTCTGGTTGTACCTGCGATCCGCCCACTTGCCCGATTTCGCTATGTTGCCTCGGCGGCCCGTGTTCATCGGGCTGGCGGTTTTGGCGTTTGTCTGGCTCAACGCCGCGTTGCTGAGAGCCCTGCATCATGTGGCCGGTGTGCCGTTTGAGGTCGAGGCGATGTTGCGTTCGAATCTGGTCGAAACCTCGCTCTCCATCTTCTGGACCGTGATTGCCCTGACAACCATGCTCGTGGCGACCCGGACTCGAGCCCGTGTAGTGTGGCTGACGGGGGCGGGCCTGCTGGGCGTCGTCATTGCCAAGTTGTTTCTCGTTGACCTGTCTCACGTGGGCACGGTTGAACGCATCATTTCCTTTGTCGGTGTCGGGCTGCTGATGCTGATAATCGGATACTTCTCTCCTTTGCCGCCCGCTGTGGAGCAGGGTGAGCCGGAAAGCGCATGAAGGTGTTTCTGACATTGCTCGCTGCAACCTCCACGCTCGTCACGGGCACGTCACCAAAGGACTTCGCCTATCGCATGCAGGTGTTGGGTACAGGTGACGCCGCAGCCTATCGTGTGACACTTCCGCTGGCGGTCTACCAGAAGATTGTGCACCCTGATCTGGCAGATCTGCGTGTCTTCAATGGCAATGGCGAGCAGGTGCCGTTCGCGCTCGAGCGCCCGGCCGCAGGCACCGCGGCAAACGCGGCCACGGCTCTATCTGTCTTCCCCCTCAAAGATGATTCAGGCGCAACCCTCGACGCAATCAGAGTCACCATCGAGTCCGGCAAAGGCGCCATCAATGTGCAGACGAGCGGTCAGAACCCGCCGACCGGCCGCATAAACAGCTATCTGGTCGATGGCCGAGCCCTGCTGGATACCCCGGTGTCAGCACTGCGTCTGGAGTGGCCCCAGGACGCTGCTGACTTCGCGGGTCGCGTGAAAGTGGAGGCCAGTGACAGCCTGAGCGATTGGCGAATTGTAACCGGGGCGGCCCCGATAGCGAACCTGCATTCAAATTCAGAGCGACTCGTCGAGCAGCGGGTTGAGTTCTCGCCCACCAAAGCCAGGTTCTGGCGTCTTTCGTGGTCAGGCGCGACCGCGCCCTTCGTGTTGACGTCAGTGCTGGGGGAGCCAGCCAAACAGAACGTCGAGGCCCGTCACACGAGTCTCAGTGTGGCTGCGACGCCTGCGAAGACTGCGCCGGGCGAGTTTGAGTACGACCTCGGTGCCACGGTGCCCGTTGATCGAGCCAACCTGGAGTTGCCCGACATCAACACAGTGGTCGATGTCGAGCTATTGTCTCGCGAGCGATCCCAGGATGCATGGCACCTGGTTCGGCGCAGTGGTTTCTACCGTCTGAAGAGTGACGGAGAGGAACTTCGCAACGGTCCCGTGTCCGTCGCACCGACGTCCGACCGCTATTGGCTGTTGCGCACGGACCCAAAGCGAGGCGGTCTTGGTGCCGCGGCGCCGCATTTGGTCGTTGAGTGGGTTCCTCATGAGGTTGTGTTTGTCGCGCGGGGAGTAGGGCCGTTCTCCCTCGCTTATGGCAGCACTGCTGCCGAGGCTGCCGCGGTGTCGCTCGCCGTGCTGCCAACGAATGTGGCAATCGCCGCGGCGTCGTTGTCGAGTCCCGAATCTGCGGGTGGAGACTCCCTGCTGCAGCCCCCAGCCGCTCCATTCCCGTGGAAAACGCCTCTGCTGTGGTCAGTATTGATCGCAGGAGCGGGATTGCTCGCCTGGATGGCCTACCGTCTGTCCAAAGACTTCTCGCGCACCTGAGCCTATAACAGCTTTTCCCACAACCGCCAGAACTGCTCCCGCATCTTGGTGAAGATGGAGCGTTTACGCCAGGCTTGCAGGTCGATGGCCTGCGCGTGCTGTATGTCACCCTCAAACAGGGTGGAGAGTTGTTCACCGGTGTTCTTGCCGATGACAACTGCGTCGACCTCGTCATTGAACAGCACGCTGCGGTAATCAAAGTTCGACGACCCCGTAATCGACCACACTCCATCGACGACCATGGTCTTGGAATGCAGGATCCCGTCGTTGCGCTCGTAGATCTTCACACCCGACCGTAGAAGCGCCTCGTAATGTGAGTGTTGCACATGCAAAGCCGGCGACGAATCGCTGTGAGAAGGCAACAGAAGCCGCACATCCACCCCGCGACGGGCCGCGTGTATCAAATCCTCCTTCTCGCGGTGCGTGGGCGCGAAGTAGGCCGCGGTCATCCAGATATTCTTTTCCGAATTGCGGATGGCTGACAGCACCGTTACGTAATAGCGCGACTTCAGTCGCCGGGGGGCGCTGCCAATGATCCGAACGACTTCGCTGCCGTCCGCATTGGGGCCGGGTGAGTCGTTCTGCGGGCTCAACGGCGGGCCTCCCTGCTCGCGCCAGTGCTCCTGAAACAACTTCTCCAGTTGCACGACCACCGGCCCGGAAATCTCGAGATCGGTGTCGTGCCAGACATCCTGCGGGGAGGTGACTATCGAGCTGCCCGGTCCGCTCTGGTAGGTGGAGCTCAGATTCACACCCCCCACAATCACCACCGTGCCATCGGCTATCAGCATCTTGCGATGATCGCGGTCATTGAGTGAGAAGTGGCCGCCCGCGTGCAGTGGGTTCGGTGGGTTGAATTGCACTACTTGTATGCCGGCTCCCCGCAGTCGCGCAAAGAAATCTTCGGGAGTTGTAATCGATCCGATGCCATCGTAAATAACCTGGATCCGCACACCCTGTTGGGCTTTCGCGATCAGGACATCTGCGAGCTGCTCACCGTTGCAGCTCACATCTTCGAAGATGTAGTACTCCAGATACAGGTAGCGCTGCGCGCCCTGAATGGCCGCAAACATGGCCGGGAAGGTCTGCTCGCCATCGCGCAGGATCTTGACCTGATTACCCGCGAACAACGGACTTTCAGCGACCGCCTGCTCAACTGCGAGATGGCGCTCCAACGCGCCGGCATCCGGCGCCTGGGCGGCCAGGCGGCTCAGGATGGCCTTGGATTGCTTCTGTGAGAGGGCGCCACGCGCTCCCATGATTTCGATTTCTGATGCTGAGTGCGTGCTCGCCAGACGTTCGTCGAATACGGGCGCGTCCACACAGCCGGCGAGTGTGAGACAACACAGCATGGCTACCGCTTTCAGCACGGTGAGGAATGTACTCTTGTCACTGTTTGCCCACATCGTATTCTGACTTCGTGTGGCGTACGGTTCGCCTGTCGTCGAGGGAGGTACGAGTCATGAGAATGCTGAAGGAAAGAGTTTGTACAGTGGTATCAATCGGGTTGGCGCTCGTGTGCAGCACTTCGGTGTCCGCGCAGAGTAACCCCCCCGACACGGAGCGACTCAACGCCCAGATGCAGAGTGCTGCTGCCGCCGCAGCCGGGCCTGCACCGGCTGCGAGCTCCGCTGTTCCGAATGCCAACTGCACGCTGATCATCCCGCCGGATCCGCTCAGCGCCAAAGGCCTGGCAACTCCATACAGGCTCACCGCGACCGACCGGGGCCTGGGCCCGTGTAGCGAGTCGAACACTGCGCAGTCCGCATTCGTGCAAGCAGCCATTTTTGATCCCGCGACCAATTCCATCTCCATCTACAACCCCCTGGTTGTGGATGACGGTGACAATCCCCTCGTTCCCCCCGTCCTGCCCACGCTTCCTGCCGGCGCCATCGTGGCAACCTGGTTTGGATACAACGGTGATGATCTGACCTTGAAGGCCTCACCGGGTGACAGTCTGGCCAATGCCAAGTGTGTCAACGGAACCACGGGCAACGTTTTCGGCCAGTATGCCTACTGCAATGCGCCGGCTTTCTTCGCCGCCGCCAACGCGGCCATCGCCGGCGGGAAGTTGAAGGTACCCGCGGCAGGGACGGCCATTGATGGCAAACCGTGCCCGACGGTACGCGACTTCTTCGTCGTGGACCAGGATCAGAGCGACAACCTTCCCACGTTATATCTGGTTTCGCCGCGCGGACACCTGTCTCAGTTCACGAAGAAGAACCAGGCCGCGCATCCGAGCTCCGTTCCGTTGGGCAATCCCAGCGACAACCGCCTGACGGATGCCTTTGTGGACCCGGCCATCGGCTGCAAGGCCTGGACCGCCCCTGACCTGGCGGACCCCGGGTCGATGGTCGCAGCGTTGCCTCTGAACGAGTTGCAGGCCCGGATGAATCAACCGGCGCCCGTAGCGATTGTTCCAGCTGGCGATCCGATGACACTCGTCAACGGCAACCTGAGTCTGACCAAGACCAATCTGTATCGGCAGGGCGTGGACATGCCGACTGGAAACGCCTATTTCGACGTGGATACGGGGCGCTACTGTCGGCAGC
>JAXDQF010000258.1:0-6553 GCA_034668025.1 Gammaproteobacteria bacterium
GGTGGAGCCGCGCCGCGAGTTCATTGAGAAGAATGCCCTCTCGGTCATGAATCTCGACGTCTAGCCGGACAGGGGTCTATTTCCCCATAACTCTTTGATAGTTATGGGGAAATTACCCAAATTCCCACTCCGAAAGCCACATACCCTAACGCAAAGAGCGCCAGGCGCACGGGCGTCAGGGCGTTGCGTCTCAGCAGTATCAGCAGCCCAGCGATCGCAACGGCCGTCACCACGCCGGCGACTGTCAGAGCCCCGTCAAACAGCCAGGGTGTGAAGAACAGGCCCAGTGCCGTCGGGACTGTCGCCTGGATCATCATCGAGCCGCTGATGTTGGACAGAGCGAGCCGATGCTTGCCCTGTCGGATCCAGATGATCGCGTTCATTGTTTCGGGTAACTCGGTGGCGATCGGACTCAATAGCAGTGCGACCACCGTTGAGGGGATACCGAGCCAAGGCCCTACGGCGCCCAGTTGGCTGACGAAGACGTGTGATGCCGCGAAGATCACGACCAAAGCCAACACACTTTGTAGGGTCACCATGAGCCAGCCTGGGTTCGCCGCCTTCGCTTGAAACATGAGGGGCTCGAGCTCGCCTTCAGGTGCGTCGCCTTCGTGGTTGACCTCGACCCACGTATAGGCTGCGTACGCCGCCAGAAAAAGCCATCCGAGCCACGGTTTGAAGGAGAAGGCCACGAAGCCCAAGGCGATCTTGAATGCAAAGATCAGCAGGAACCAGCTCTGATCGCGGCTCAATCGCTGACGATTGACTTCAATCGGGCGGTTGGGCTGCTGTGAGCGCGTCAGCAGCAACATGATGCCCACGATGGGATATGCGATGGTGGCGAGCACCAGCGGGCCGCCAAGCGCGGCACCTACACCTATGTTCTTCGCTGACGCGTCATGGCCAAACACGACGGCTACGAAGGTGACGACGCTTTCGGGCAGCGCGGTCCCAAAGGCGGCCAGCACGGTGCCGACCGCGTTCTGGGAGATACCGGCCTTGCGACCGACCCATTCAACGCCGTTTACAAAGTATTCACAGGCCCAGTAGACGAACCCGGCGGAGAGCAGCAGTGCAATGACTGCCACGAGCATCGATGAATTCAAATTGCCGACCATTCGCTCCAGGGCCGGCGAATATCGCAGCCCGCCTGTGGATTAGGAAGCGGAGCGGGAAAAGTTGACACCCGGCGCCGGGCGAGGCTGACACGTTGGGGGTATGCGCTTGCCGTTTGGCGGTGTTTAGGGCGAAAAGACAGGCTGCATCCTAGGGCGGCGGTTGGGCCGGCTCACATGAACTGCTTGGCGAGCTCCCAGGCAGTGGCGTCGATCGCGGACTGCAGCGCGCGGGCGGTCTTGTTGGGGTCGACCTGGAGGGCTGCGCGGTTGCGGAAGCTCAATTTGTCATCTGCTCTGACGAG
This sequence comes from Gammaproteobacteria bacterium, assembly GCA_034668025.1. Lineage (GTDB taxonomy): Bacteria > Pseudomonadota > Gammaproteobacteria > Steroidobacterales > Steroidobacteraceae > 13-2-20CM-66-19. Next base: position 1,421 of record JAXDQF010000258.1, read on the forward strand.
CACAGCTTCCTCGTCAGTGTTCTCGAGGCAGCCGTAGACGATACGGTCCTGGAAGAGGACCTGATTGTCCTTCGCCCTCACCAGGCGCGCCGACAACTCGAGGCGCGGGCGATACGCCGTGGTGGACTGAGGCGCCTCGAATCCGACATAAGTCGCGTATACATCGAGATACGCATCCACTTTCTTCTCGCGTGGATATTTCGTGAGAAATTTCGAGTGCTCTTTGTCAGGACGTGCGCCCGACAGGCGGTTGATGCTGAATCCAACTTTACTCACTGCCTGGGCAATGGAGTTGGCCAGCGAAGTCCGGAAGTCGTAGTGCGCGCTGGCGAGAACGTTCTCCAGCACCTGGCTCGCGCCGGCGGCCCGCTGTGATTCAACCAGGTTGCCGACCAGGCCGAAGCCGGCGCCGATCGGATTCATAATGCGAACCTGAGGACGCTCCGGGGTACCGATGGGAACGACGTCGATGCGCCTGATGGTCGCGCGGGACGCGTGATCGAAATTCTGGGCCGGCAGCGCACCGCATGCGGCCAAAGTCCAGGTCAGGGCGACAGCCAAACAGAGCTTCAGGGGGAACCGCATTGGTCTCTCGACGCCGGCCACCCAAGTGATAAAAAAGAGCCAGCGCTGGGATGCGATTCTTATTCAGACTAACCTCTACAAAATACCGCAGATGTCTCACTCCTACGGCGACACTTTCAGATCGCGACGCGTGAGCGGCGGAATGCTACCTGCTTCCTCTCAGGCGACCAGACTCGAGACGGTGCTCTCAATCCACGCCTGTACTTCCCTGTTGATCTCTCGTACATCCCTGCCGGCGGGTTCGATCGGCGGTCCGATGACGACGCGCACGGTACCCGGCTTCTTCATCCACCCTCGACGTGGCCAGTAGCTGCCTGCGTTATGTGCGACCGGAACGATCAGTTTGTTCCGCTCGACCGCCAGTAGCGTCCCACTGACGCCGTACTTACGGGTCTGACCATGAGGCATCCGGGTGCCTTCGGGGAAGATCATGATCCAGTCACCTTCGTCCAGCCGCTGCTTGCCTTGCTCGACGACCTGGCCCACGGCGGAATGCCCCGACTTTCGATCGATGGCGATGGCGTGCAGCTGGCGAATACCCCAGCCCACGACCGGTATCCACAGCAGCTCGCGTTTCAAAACCCACACCTGCCGGGGAAAGACGACCGCCATGGCGATGGTTTCCCACGACGATGAATGTTTCCACAGTGCGATGTGATTGCCGGGTGGCATGTTCTCCCGGCCTTCGATGCGGTAGTCCAGCCGGCAGGTCCATTTCAATGCCCACAGCAGGACCAGTCCCCACACCCGCGCCAGAATGAAGCGTTTGCGGAACGGTAGGAACGAGCACGCGATCACGAAGAAGATCGCGTAGAAAAAAGTCCAGGCAAACAGAAAGACGGTGTAGATCAGCGAGCCGATTAACTGCATTGGCGAGGCGTGGTGGTTGCGGTGTGTTGAGTCAGCCCGGGAGCCGGGACAGGTCGGCGATGCCGATGAAGAGGCCGTGCAGTTGCGCCAGCAGTGCCAGGCGGTTCTTGCGCAATCGTGGATCCTCGTCCATCACCATGACCTCCTCGAAGAAAGCATCGACCGGCGGTCGCAGCTGGGCGAGGCGGCCCAGTGCGTTCGCGTATTCGCGTTGGGCTAGTGCGGTGGCGACGGCTTCCTGAAGCGAGCGCATCGCGTCGAAGAGGCGCACTTCCGCCGGATCCTTCAGCGTTTCGACATCCACTGCCTCGTGCCGCGTCTCGCCGGCTTTGCGCAGGATGTTCGCGATGCGTTTGTTGGCTGCCGCCAGGCTGGTGGCTTCCGGCAGATCCAGGAAGGCACGCAGTGCTTTCAACCGGGCATCGAAATCCAATGGCGAGGCGGGTTTGGTGGCCAACACGGCGTCGAACATTTCCGTGGTGAACACAGGTGACGAACCGGGCATCGGGGCGCCGGTGGTTGCGCGCTCGAGGTAGTACGCGCGCAGACGTTCCATGATGAAGTCGTACAACTGGTCTTCCGCAGCCGGTGCCGAAGCCGCCGAGCCGCGCGAGGCAGATGCGCCGGCAGCCGGGGCGGCCTTCGGCGCGGCTCCCGGAGCGGTGGCCGGCGCGCCAACGCCTGCGCTGCCCGCGGCCAGCGCCACGGGTGTGCGAGAGCTGTCCGTTGCCGCACCGGCTCCAGCAGCGCGCATGGATGCAGCAGCGCTCGCCGTTGCCTTCGCGGCGCGGATGCGATCGACATCGGCCCGCACATTCCCCAACGCAACCCCGATCAACTTCCGCAAATCCAGGTTGAGTCGCTTCTCAATCAATATCCGCAGCAGCCCGATGGCCGCGCGGCGCAGGCCGAACGGATCTTTTGCACCCGTGGGTTTCTCACCAATCTCGAAAATACCCGCGAGCGTGTCGAGCTTGTCGGCAATCGCGACAGCCAGGCCCGCGTGTGTTTCGGGCAGCTCGTCGCCGGCGCCGCGCGGGAGGTAGTGTTCACGGATCGCGACGGCCACCTCGGCTGGCTCGCCATCTGCGAGTGCGTAGTACGTCCCCATGATTCCCTGCAGCTCAGGGAATTCACCGACCATTGCCGTCAACAGGTCGCACTTGCAAAGGTCAGCGGCGCGCTCCGCCTCCGCGCGATCTCCAACGCCGGTGGCAGCGATCTCGCCGGCAAGCGCTCGCACGCGACGAGTCTTGTCGCCCAGTGAGCCGAGTTTGACCTGGAATGTCATTGCATCCAGTGCCTCGATACGGGCGGCAAGCGATTGCTTTCGGTCCTGTTCCCAGAAGAACGCGGCATCGGCCAGTCGCGGTCGAACGACGCGCTCGTTGCCTTCTCGTACCTTCGAGGGATCGCGACTCTCGATGTTGCTGACAGTGATGAAGCTCGGCATCAAACGCCCCTGCCCATCCTCCAACGCGAAATAGCGCTGATGGTCCTGCAGCGTTGAAATCAACACCTCGCGCGGGAGCTGCAGGAACCGCTCTTCAAATCGGCCGGCCACGGGGACGGGCCACTCGACCAATGCGGTGACCTCATCGAGCAACTCATCGCCGATCAACGCGTGTCCGCCCAGTGAGGTGGCGACTTCCACAACCTGGGTCTTGATCAACTCACGGCGCTTCAGGAAGTCCGGCAATACGTAGCCGCGCTCACTCAACGTGCTTTCATAAGCGGCAGGCGAGCTGATCCGAATGGGCTTGGGCGCATGAAAGCGATGCCCCTGGGTCAGATTACCGGCGTCAGTCTCCAACAACCGTGCCGGCAGGACGTCCTTGCCATAGAGCATGACCAGCCAGTGCACGGGGCGAACGAATTCGGCGGTCCCCGAACCCCAGTGCATGCGTCTCGGAATCGGCAATGCATCGAGGGAGGCCTGCACGATCGCAGGAAGTAACTCGGTCGCCGCGGCGCCGGGTTTGGTCCCGATGTAAAACAGGAACGAGCCTTTGCCCTCATCCAACTTCTGCAACGCATCCACGGCAACGCCGCAACTCTCAGCAAATGCCGAGGCGGCCCGAGTAGGTTGACCGGCAGCGTCGAATGACGCAGAGACCGGCGGCCCGCGTCGCTTGATGTCTTGATCCGGTTGGCGCGAGACCAATCGGTCGACCCGCACTGCAAGTCTGCGGGGAGTGGCAAACGATAGGATGTCGCCGTGAAGCAAACCTGCTTTGGCCAAACCGGCTTGCACCCCGGATGCAAACGCAAGCTCGAGCCCGCGCAACGCCGTCGGCGGCAGCTCTTCGGTTCCCAATTCAACCAGGAAGTCCTTTTTCTCCACCGTCATGCCGCGGCTCCCGCATCAACCGCATCCCGTTTCACCAGTGGGAAACCGAGTGCCTCGCGGCTCGCGTAGTAAGTTTGAGCAACCTGGCTGGCGAGGGTGCGCACACGCAGGATGTAACGTTGCCGCTCCGTCACGGAGATTGCGCGTCGGGCATCCAGCAGATTAAAAGTGTGCGAGGCCTTGAGTACCTGCTCATAGGCCGGCAGCGCCAACTTCGCCGCCAACAGCTCCTTGCACATCTTTTCGTGATCATCGAAATGGCGCAGCAACATTGGCACATCCGCCAGCTCGAAGTTGTAAGTCGATTGCTCGACCTCGTTCTGATGATAAACGTCCCGGTACGTCACGGGACCGCGCGGGCCCTGCGTCCAGACAATGTCGTAGATGCTTTCAACGCCCTGCAGATACATCGCGAGTCGTTCGAGACCGTATGTGATCTCGCCCGTCACGGGCCTGCAATCCAGTCCCCCCACCTGTTGGAAGTAGGTGAACTGCGAGATCTCCATCCCGTTGAGCCACACCTCCCAACCCAATCCCCAGGCGCCCAGCGTGGGTGATTCCCAGTTGTCCTCGACGAAGCGGATGTCGTGCACCAGGGGATCCAGGCCCAGCGAGCGCAAACTGCCCAGATACAGGTCCAGGATTTCCAGGGGCGATGGCTTGATGACGACCTGGTACTGGTAGTAGTGCTGCAGCCGGAAAGGGTTGTCCCCGTAGCGGCCATCGGTTGGTCGACGGGACGGCTGCACATAGGCGGCGCTCCACGGCTCAGGACCTATGGAACGCAGAAAGGTCGCCGTGTGGAAAGTGCCGGCACCGACCTCCATATCGTAGGGCTGCAGGATTACGCATCCCTGGTCGGACCAGTAGCGCTGCAAGCCGAATATGAGCTCCTGAAACGTGCGCGGCGCAGTGCCGATCTTCATGCGTCAACCTGTCAGTAAAGGCGTTGGAGAAACGGCCCGCGAGTATAGCGGACCGCGCAGACCAGTCCGGGCGCCATGGGTAGGCCACGGCAGTGTGCGGACATTGCCTGGGCGCCGTAGGCGCAACCCGCCACGCAGCCGGCAAAAACCGCGCTTTTTGCCGGCGTGATAAGGACCCGGGCTCCGCGCGAACTTTTTCGCGCCAATGAACTAATCGAGCTGCCGTAGCTCGTAGACGCGACTGATTCGCCCACCGTCCCACACATATCGCAGGTGCACACCCTGGCGGATATTGAGTATGAGTCGCGGTCGGTAAATCGCCAGGCACTCCCCACCGGGATGCCGCACGCTGTCGTAGACGACGCCGTTTGAGCCGTTGGATTTCAATTGCCGGCCGAGCAC